>CAMOWU010000015.1 GCA_946628545.1 uncultured Bacteroides sp.
TTGCTGGCTATAAAGCATGTTCAGAATGGGGATTCGTGTTTAGCGGACAGTAATAGTTTTTTATAGATACTGAATTGAGTTATTCTTGAAAAAGAAGCTGTTGCTAATGTTGCTCAAATAGTCATAGTTAACAAAAAAAGACATGATCAATCGCTATAAAAGACCCCGAAATAGCATGAAACAATTGGATACAGAAAAAGCGTGAGCCTTTGTTTTTGATTCATCTACCATCAGGCTCTGGAAAAACCTCTGCAAAAATGAAAAAGAAACATTGTACCTCACGCTGTCGGATATATAAACAGCGTGAGGTACACACTGCAGCACATACCAACAGATGAGCGTCTTTGTGGTCTTCATCCCTTTGCAAAATTTTCCAGATTTTGATGGTAAGGACGAAAGCAAAAAAACGCTTTCCTGGTCATTTCGGATAAGAATGGCAAAAGCCACACCGCCCGAAAGACATTGCAAAGATAACAACAATAAAGAACAACTCCAAATAATTTGCGGCACAATTTTGGCCGAACGGAGATTGTCCGTGGATGACCACAGCGTGAAACGAACATAAAGGCCATCACCGAACGACGATTATTGTGAGGAAAATCTTACCTTTCCTCTAAAGAGAATATACAGTACGGAGAGAAAAAAGTGGCAAGATAATTGCCAATGCAAAAACTATTTCGACGTGAAAGTGCTTTTTACAAAAAAAATGCATTGAAATTTGGTTTTTATCAATCAAAAAGACTATCTTTGCCATATCAATGTAAATTGTAGGTTTTTCCCAAGAGGAATATAAATCAGAAAACACAGACAAACGACTATCAAATCCTAAAATACAACGCTTATGAAGAAACTTTACCTCGTGGCAACCATGGCATTTGTCAGCCTCTTTGCCAATGCACAGCAAAAACTCACGCTCAGTACAGGAGCAGGTACAGACCTACAGAAATACTCCGGTCAGGTGTGCGACATTACCACCCACCGTGTGGTCTTCACGGGTTGGAACACCATCTCACTCCCCTTCTCACTCACCGAGGAAGAACTCAATGAGGCCTTCGGCGCTGACTGCCGTCTGGAGAAACTCGTCGGTGTGGAAAAGGCCGGTGGCGAACTGGTGCTCAACTTCCAGGACTGCAAAGCCCATGGACTGCAAGCCAACACACCCTATATCCTCCACTTCACAGGTGCCACCAGTTCCAAGAAAATAGCCAAGAGGGCTATGGTGGAAGTGGGACTGTCTGAACTCTCCTACATGATTGACGGCACAGTGGTGACCATGCAGGGACTGCCCAAACAGACCGACGCCAAGGGACTCTATGGCGTTCTCGCCAAGGACAATGCCGAGGCTCAGTTCGTCAATGTGGGCGATGTGGCCAACGGATTCCATGCCACTCGTTGCTGCATCAGCATCTCTGGCAACAAGACTCCCGCTCTCAGGACCAACCATATCGCAGCAGGCGAGGTGACCAGCATCAACGCTGTGGCCAAGGCCAGCGAAAAGGTGGATGTGTATAATGTGTCGGGCATCAAGGTAGCCGACAACATCAATGGCCTCCAGCCAGGCATCTACATCGTCAAAGGCCGCAAAGTACTCGTGAAATAATTCCTGTACGAACAATCAGCAAACAGCGTGTGGAAATAGCCATTTCCACACGCTGCTTTTTTGCAATTATCGCCATTGACGACTTACGAAGAAACTATTTCACCTTCCACACATTGAGGGTGATGCCCTCGCCTTGTCCCCAGACGGGAGCGCAGAGGAAGAGAGCGTTGTTGAGCCATGCGTACTTGCTGTCTTCAGGTGCCTCGAACTTGGGAGCCGCCTTGAAGTAGAACGACGGATTGCCTTTTTCGTCTGTTCCGTTATTGATGATGCCGTAGTTGCGGATATGGATATACACACCATCATCAGTCTTGATGCTGTAGATGGCTTCAAGTTCTGTGCGGTTGCCTTTGGCCAGCTGCCAGTCTGCGCCGCCTTCGAGAATAGTACCTTTCAACAGCGGTCCTTCGAATGTTCCCCCAGTGATGGGAATGACTGTGCGTCTGCCCTTTGGAGTCTCCCCCAACGAATAGGCTGCTCCCAACTTCACCTTGAGCTGCATCACGAACTCCGTTTCGGGACCTGGAATCGACTGCTGAGGAGTATCAACTGACTGTTGTCCATGCATGGATGTGCCAACCATGAAAGCCATGCACATCAACAAAAAGAGTTTTTTCATATAAATTTCCTAAAAAAATGTTTCTTTAACAATAAGCTTAGCGTCATGTAGGAAGTACGGCATTCCTGCCGTACAAAAACGTTCGGCAGGAATGCCGAACCTCCTATTTTGCACAGAGATAGGATAAGGAAAAATGCCGCCACTTCACCGTGACGACATATAATAGAGGGAATAGACTTGGATATAGTTCATTCCCACTCGATGGTTGCTGGTGGCTTGGAACTGATGTCGTAGCAAACGCGGTTGACCCCACGGACGTTGCGGATGATCTGGTTGCTGACCTCTGCCAGGAAGTCGAAAGGCAGTTTGGCCCAGTCGGCGGTCATGGCATCGGTGGAGGTGACTGCACGCAGTGCCACGGGATGTTCATAAGTGCGTTCATCGCCCATCACACCCACACTCTTCACTTTGGAGAGAAGGATGACACCGGCTTGCCAGATCTGATCGTAGAGCGACACCTCGATCTCACCGTCCTTCATGTCGGCTGGCACACCTGCTGCCAACACCTTGCGGGCTTCCTCGCCCGACAGACGCACCTTCCAGTTGCGCAACCCACGAATGAAGATGTCGTCGGCATCTTGCAACACACGCACCTTCTCTGGGGTGATGTCGCCAAGGATGCGGACAGCCAGTCCAGGTCCAGGGAAAGGATGACGGGTGATGAGGTGCTCTGGCATCTGCAACTGACGTCCCACACGGCGCACCTCGTCCTTGAACAACCATTTGAGCGGTTCACAAATCTTCAGACCCATCTTCTCAGGCAGTCCACCTACGTTGTGGTGCGACTTGATGACCTTTCCTGTGATGTTGAGCGACTCGATGCGGTCGGGATAGATGGTGCCCTGCGCCAACCACTTGGCACCGTCGATCTTCTTGGCCTCGGCCTCGAAGACATCGATGAAACCAGCACCGATTATCTTGCGCTTGGCCTCGGGTTCGGTCACGCCTGCCAACTCGCTATAGAACTTCTGCGAGGCATCCACGCCCACCACATTCAGCCCCAGGCACTCGTAGTCGCGCAACACGTCGGTGAACTCGTTCTTGCGGAGCAGTCCGTTGTTGACGAAGATGCAAGTGAGGTTGTTGCCGATGGCACGGTGGAGGAGCATGGCGGCAACAGAGGAATCAACACCGCCGGAGAGTCCGAGGATGACCTTGTCGTTGCCCAACTGCTGACGCAATTCATTCACCGTCTGCTCCACAAACGACGCTGGCGACCAGTCCTGCTTGCCTCCGCAGATATCGACCACGAAGTTGCGCAGCAGCTGAGTGCCATCCACGGAATGGAAGACCTCGGGATGGTACTGCACACCCCATATCCGCTCGTTGTTGGCGGCATAGGCGGCATACTTCACCGTAGCCGTAGAAGCAATGCAGCGGAAACCTTCTGGCAGACGGGTGATGGTGTCGCCATGCGACATCCACACCTGGCTCTTGTCAGAGAAGCCCTTGAGCAACGGGTTGCCCTCCTCCATGAACTCGAGGTTGGCGCGTCCGTACTCACGTGTGCCCTCTGGTTCCACCTTGCCTCCGAAGGTATGAGCCATCAACTGAGCCCCATAGCAGATGCCAAGGATGGGATATCGACCTCGGATCTGAGAGAAATCGAGTTGGAAAGCGCGTTCCTCATAGACACTGTAGGGCGATCCCGAAAGAATGACACCGATGATGTCGGGGTCGTCCTTGGGAAACTTGTCGTAGGGCATGATTTCGCAGAAGGTGTTGAGTTCGCGCACTCGGCGACCAATCAACTGCGTGGTCTGCGAACCAAAGTCAAGAATGATGATTTTCTGTTGCATCGTGTATTTGTGCTATAAAATGTGCTGAAAAATTTCTTTTTGGTGGTCACGCTGGATTGTATCCGTGAAAATCGGTGCAAAATTACCACTTTTTCATGAGTTATCAGCATCTTGGTGGCAGAAAATTGGCAACTATTAATAGGAGGTGCGGCATTTCTGCCGCACGCGTAAGCATTTTAGGCGAAGCCAATGGTCAAAAATGCGATTAAGCGAGGGCAGAGTCGAACTATGCATAAATATTATGATGAACAGTGGTGCTGTCATTGCCGCAAGGTCACTACCCTCTTCTCCTGAACTCAGCGCAAACGATGGCGGTGGCGATGGCCACATTGAGCGATTCGGTGGTGGTGGCTCCCTCGGGATAATTGGGAATGGTGAGGCGGTGGCTCACATGGGCCGCCACTGCTTGGCTGATGCCATTTCCCTCATTGCCCATGATGATGAGGCCCGTGGAAGAGAGATCGGAGTGATAGATATTCTGTCCGTTGAGGAAAGTGCCATAGACGGGGGTGGAGGCTGGGAGGCTGGCAAGCAAGGCTGGGAGATCGACATAGTGGACACGAACTCTGGTGAGTCCGCCCATGGTGGCTTGAACCACCTTGGGATTATAGACATCGGCTGTAGCCTTGCTGCAGAAGATGTCGGTGATGCCGAACCAGTCGGCCAGACGGATGATGGTGCCGAGATTGCCGGGATTCTGCACGTCGTCGAGGGCCAGACACAGATGGGTGGTGATGGCCTGCACTGGATCGACCTCGTAGCGGGGCTGCTCGAAGATGGCAATCACATCCTGAGGTGTCTCCAGCGAACTGACGCGCTTGAGTTCTTCGGGGGTGACAATATCGGGTTGCACATTCAACCGGCGCAACAGGCCGGAGTTGTCGGTGGCCCACTGCTGGGTGGAGGCAAGATAATGGCAATGGAATGTGGGGAGCAGTTCGCTGAGCAACCTCGGACCTTCTGCCACAAAAACGCGCTCCTCGGTCCTGTTCTTCTTCAGCGAGAGCGAACGGATGTATTTGATTTTGTTCTTGCTGAGCATAGATTCTTGCTTATCATTGAGGTCTTGATTCCTTAGAGTCCTTAAAGTCCTTAGATTCCCTAAAATCCTTAGAGTCCTTAAAACCAAAAAAAGGAACCTTCAACTGAAGATTCCTTTTTGGTAGCGCCTACGAGAATCGAACTCGTGTTCCATGCGTGAGAGGCATGTGTCCTAGCCGCTAGACGAAAGCGCCTTGTTGCTGACGGAACCCTTGCGGAAGAAGGGGGATTCGAACCCCCGGTACGGTTACCCGTACGGCAGTTTAGCAAACTGCTGGTTTCAGCCACTCACCCATCCTTCCTGGACTTGTCCTGAATTTTGACAGCGCATGTGGATTTCTCCCCACATTTGGAAATGTTTGCCAAGATTTCCAGCACTCTTTCCGTCAAATGCGATGCAAAGTTACAACGTTTATTTCATTCCACCAAACTTTTGCGTCATTTTTTTAGTTTCCTGAGAAAAATTTTATTCGCTGCTCTTCCGACAATTTGCATACGAGAAGCGTATCTTCGTGTTCTGCAATGATATAGCCATCGAGACCCTGTACCACGACTTTTTTCTCGCCAATGGTGTGAATGATGCAATTTCTGGTTTCATAGACATCTATGTCGGGGCCGATGAGGGCATTGTTGGCCTTGTCAAGATGGCTCAGTTTGTGCAGCGCGCCCCATGTGCCGACATCACTCCAACCGAAATCGGCGGGATAGACAAAGATTTCGTCTGCCTTCTCCAGAATGGCGTAATCCACGGAGATGTTCTCGCAGTCGGGATAGACTTTGTTGATGAGTTCCTGCTCGCGCTCGGTACCATAATAAGGCAACAGGTCTTCAAACACCTTCGACAAGGCGGGCTGATAGACCCTGAGAGCGTTGACGATGGTTCTGACGCTCCAAATGAAAAGACCGGAGTTCCAGAAAAAGTTCTCGTTCTGGATGTATCGCTTGGCGGTCTCGAGATCAGGCTTCTCCTTGAACTGATCGACGCGGAAGATGTTCTTGTTGCGAGGTGAAGAGTAAGAAAGGTCGGCTTGGATGTAGCCATAGCCCGTCTCCGGACGGTTGGGCTTCATACCAAGGGTCACGATGGAGTCGGACTCCTCAGTGAAACTGAGTGCCGAGGCCACGACCTGTTGAAAATGCTGGGTGTTGAGGATGATGTGGTCGCTCGGGGCCACCACGATATTGGCGTCGGGACACTTCGACTTGATTCTCCAACTGACGTAGGCGATGCAAGGGGCTGTGTTGCGCCTGCAGGGCTCAAGCAGGATGTTGCCGCGAGGCACCTCTGGCAACTGGCGCTCCACAATCTGCGCATAAGCGGCGGAAGTGACCACCCATACGTTTTCGGGACTGCACAGGTCCTTGAATCTGTCGTAGGTCATCTGGATGAAAGTGCGACCACACCCCAGTATGTCAATGAACTGCTTGGGTGTGTCAGTAGTACTCATGGGCCAAAACCTACTACCTACCCCACCTGCCATAATCACTACATGAACATTGTTCTTAAACATCTTTTCAACAGTTTTTCTATTTTTTTTGCAAAAGTATAAAATAAAGATAATATATTTGCAACAACAACAGATTTTTTAACCATTAAACAAAGTAATATAAGATGAAAAAAATCTTTCTTTCAGCCTTCATGGCTTTAGTGTGGATGGCCGCCGGTGCCCAGAACGTACAGTTGCACTACGACTTCGGTCGTTTGCTTTATCCCGACCAGGAAGGTGGCCGGCAGAGTGTGACCATGACCGTCGAACAGTTCAAGGCCGACCAATGGGGATCGTGGTACTACTTCGTAGATGTGGATTTCAGCCGTAAGTTCACCGAAGGCGCCTACACCGAAATCTCACGCGAGTTCAATCTGGGCAAACAGTCGCCTTTCGCTGCTCATATCGAATACGACGGAGGACTCAACCGGTTCGGGAGTTTCCAGCAGGCCGCTTTGATTGGTGGAGCCTGGAACGGACACAACGCTGACTTCTCAACCACCTACTCCGTACAGCTGATGTACAAGCACTTCTTCAAGAGCTACGACAACACCAGGGCATACGCCAGTGTGCAGCTGACTGGTGTCTGGGGCACCACTTTCGCCAACAAGGCACTGACCTTCTCTGGTTTCATCGACCTCTGGAGAGGAGAGAACGCTTTCGGACATGGACAGCTTGTGCTGCTCACCGAACCACAGCTCTGGTACAACTTCAAGAACCAGCACCTGAGCATCGGAACAGAGGTGGAAATCAGCAACAACTTTATCTACAACACCTACAACGACGATTCATTCTTTATCAACCCCACTCTCGCACTGAAATGGGCGTTCTAAGAAAGGATGGATGCAGGGACTACTCCCTGCCAAAGCATATTTGAAACGACAAGGCCATCGTACACCGCTGCACGATGGCCTTGCCGTATGCTGATCTTATATATCCCCAGCGAGCGCACTGGGCTTAATGATGATGCCACTTACAGCCACACAAAAAAACAAAAAGGACCACTCTCACGAGCAATCCTTTTTCAAATTAAATTTTATTACTATGAAAAACACATTTATAACGTCCGTGATTGTTGCATCAACCACGATGCAAAATTATACGAAATAAATTGATTGGCAAAATGTTTTTTGGGAAAAAAACTCTTTTTCCCCTCCAAAAAGCAAAAACACGACATAATCAACAGACAAGTTAACCAATTGACAAACCACAAGCACGATATAATACTTTTGAAAACCATAAATGATACATTTGAGCAAGCTATTGGGAAAATAAGACAAAAGCCACGCATTCTTGAAGACGTCTTTCAATCAGGAAAAAATTAAAATTGAAATCTTAATAAAATTGAAAAACTTGGGAAAATGCTTTTTTTTTACTAACTTTGCAGAAAATATGCTCGATATGAGCTCATAGGGGTTTTCTATATACCCTAACACAGCAAGAATCAACAAACAATGAAGGCAAAGAAGATCTTATTTATCACACAGGAAATCATTCCATTCGTTCCTGAATCGAGTTATTCACTTTCGGGCCGTTACCTTCCACAGGCAGTAATAGAATCAGGATGTGAAATCCGAACTTTCTCACCAAAATGGGGAATCATCAACGAACGGAGGAACTCATTGCATGAAGTCATCCGACTGTCGGGCATGAACCTGATTATCGACGAAACCGACCATCCTCTGATAATTAAGTGCGCCTCCATTCAAGCCACACGAATGCCCATCTACTTCATCGACAACGACGACCTCTTCTCAAAAAGGGCCATCCTCCGCGACAAGGAAGGCGTGGAATATCCCGACAATGGAGAAAGGGCCATCTTCTATGCGCGAGGCGTGCTCGAAACGGTGAAGAAACTGCGCTGGGAACCCGACGTCATCTTCTGCCAAGGATGGATGACGGCTTTGGCACCACTCTACCTCAAAAAAGAATATGCCGACGAGCCTTGGTTCCGCGAGGCCAAAGTGGTCTATTCCTTCAGCGGCAAAGACTTCGCCAACAACTGGGGAGAGAACTACTCCACCAGCGCCGCACTCGGAGAAGCGACTAAAGAAGACATCGACGAGGTGTGCCAAGGCAAATACACCCAGGATGAAATCATCAAACTGGCAGCCAAATACTCCGACGGCGTCATCTACGAAGACAACGCTTGCAGCGACGAGGTGCGACAGTACATCGATTCACTGGGCATACTCACACTGCAGCGCCCCGAACCCAAGGACGAATACCATGCAGCCTGCATCAATTTCTTCGACGAGGTCTATAGTCAGGGAAAATAAACACTGGCCACACGCCTTTCGCCCTTATCCCCTCAACACGATTTTCCATTTCAGATCTGTTCTAAATGAAGATTAGATTTACATTGTCTGCGCTCTGCGCAGCACTGCTACTCATCGCCTGCGATGACAACACGGCCTCACTTGGCGTCGATATGATGCCCAACAACGATTTCGTGAGCACCATCTACAAGAGTTACGAGACTGAAACACGATCATACGCCGTGGGCGACTCCGTTCTTGCCCGCTCCAACATATCCTACCTCGGACGCTTCACCGACCCCGAGACAGGTACCATCATCAAATCCGACTTCCTGACACAGCTACACTGCAACGAGTCGTTCCAATTCCCCGACTCCGTGATCAACGACTCCATCACAGCAACTGAGGTGAAACTCTTCGTCAAGGAATTTGTCGGCGACTCACTGACCACTTTCAAGGTCAGTGTCTATCCGCTGAACGTGGTCATGGATCCCGATGTCAACTACTACACCAACATCGACCCAACCAAATACTACGACAGCACCCAGCCACCCATAGCCGAGAAGTGGTACACGCTCTCCGACCGGACCATCGAGGATTCCAAGCGATGGGCCAAAGGCTACTACAACAACATCACCATACCACTGCCACGTGAGTACGGACAGGCCATCTATGATGCCTACCGAAAAGACCCTTCCACCTTCGCCAACACAGAGACATGGCAACAGAGCGGACTGCCCTGCTGCAAAGGACTCTATTTCAAACTCGAAAGCGGTGACGGAGCCATAGCATACATCGACATCTGCCAGTTCAATATCGACTACAGATACTACGCTCCTACCCTCAAAACCGACACCGCAGGCACACAGCAGTTCGCAGCCACTGAGGAAGTGGTGCAGGAGACAAGGTTCGAGAACTCCAACCTCGACGTACTCATGGACGTGACAGATGCCACATACCTCAAGACACCGGCCGGCATCTTCACCGAGGTGACACTGCCCATCGACTCCTTCGACGTGAAGGACACACTCAACACCGTCTCGCTCACGCTCACACGCTACAACGACAAGGTGCAGAGCCCATTCAAACTCAACATACCGGCTACGGTGCTGCTGGTAAGACTCGACGACTACAACAACGGATTCTTCGAGAACTATGAGGTGGCCAACGGAGTGACCTCCTACATCACCAAATTCAACAACACCAACAACACCTTCACCTTCAGCAACATCTCCAAACTCATCACCACCTGCATAGCAGAGAAGAAGAAGGGAACAGCCAGCGAGAACTACAACAAGGTGCTCATCATACCCGTTGAAGCCACATACAACTCGTCGAGCCAGCTCGTGAAACTAAGCCACGACTTCTCCATGCGCTCCGCCAAACTCGTCGGCGGCACCGACAAGATCAAACTCGACGTCATCTACAGCCGTTTCAAGTAGAGATGAAGGAGTTCATCGATTGAATAATCGGGATGTCTAGATTTTTTTGACACCCCGATTTTGTTGCTATTCAGTTCCCATTTCCTTTATTTTACACTTGCCAGCTGAATCTACGTTCCAAATATTATTCAAAGCCTATCATTCTTTTTTCCATCATATTAATGATTATTCAAAAGAATTGAGTAATTTTGCTATCCATAAATAAAAGAAAGCAATGAAGCCAATGATTAAATATAGGGGAGGAAAATCCAAGGAAATCCCCCATATCATGTGGTATCTTCCTCGATTTAAGGGAAGATATATAGAACCGTTCTTTGGTGGTGGAGCATTATTTTTTTATCTAGAACCGAGGGAAGCCATCATCAATGATATTAACGAAAAACTTGTGAATTTCTATCTTGGCGTTAGAAACAATTATCCAATTCTCAGGAAGGAACTAGATGAAATACAACGACAATACGTTTTAAATAGACATAACTTTGATGCATTAAAAGCAAAGTACCCAACTGAACGAGTCGAAGATAAAAACGAATCCATGTACTATCATCTTCGAGCGCAATTCAATAGAATAGAAAAACAGACTTATTCAGATGCCGCACTCTACTATTATATTAATAAAACGGCATACTCAGGAATGATCCGATACAACGCAAATGGGGATTTCAATGTCCCTTTCGGCCGCTATCCGAATCTTAATACAGAACAAGTATCTTTATCTCATAGTTTATTGTTACAACGTGCAGAAATCTACAACAAAGACTATAGCGATATCTTCTCAATGTGCAAAAAAGACGACTTCATCTTTCTTGATCCACCATACGACTGCACATTTTCCGATTATGGAAATCAAGAATACAAAGATGGTTTCAATGAAGAAGAGCACAGACGTCTTGCCAACGCTTTTTATCAATTACCCTGCAAGGCCTTGATGGTCATTGGACGTACTCCTCTTATTGAAGAACTCTATGGCAACGATATTGTTGATGAATATGACAAGAATTATGCTGTCAATATACGTAATCGATTCAAGTCGGAGGCAAAACACGTTATTGTCATGAACTATCGTAAGGATTGGGATAACATCGAAGTTTTCGATAATAGCCGGTTAGGACATTATGTACCTGAGACAAACCAACTGAGATTATTTGAATCAGAATCAGAAATAGATAACTATGGCAAAGATAAATAGTCAGATTTTGTTTCTTACAACGTCTCCAAGAACACCTGAGAAAATGATTCCTGAAATTGATTTGCTCATCAAGCATTTCAATCAACAACCATGGAATCAAGAATCCCAACGAGCATTCATGGACGTACTTCGTAATGAAGACTTCTTCCATGGCAAAGGATCCAATGATCCTGCCTTTAGTGCGCGTGACAGAATAAATCGTGGACCAAAATCACTTGGATTTGTTCTATTAGAGCCTAATTTGAAATTAACACCTGCAGGACACAAACTTTTAACAACAAAAAGAAAAGATGAAGTGTTCCTAAGGCAATTGCTTAAGTTCCAAGTACCATCACCATACCACAAACCGACTA
Organism: uncultured Bacteroides sp.; assembly: GCA_946628545.1. Taxonomy (GTDB): domain Bacteria; phylum Bacteroidota; class Bacteroidia; order Bacteroidales; family Bacteroidaceae; genus RUG11857. Next base: position 11,789 of record CAMOWU010000015.1, read on the forward strand.
ATAAAGCAACCCACTTCTGTGTGAAACCATATTTAGAGATGCTGCGATTGGTAAGAACAATGGGAACATTGAAATTTGATGAGTTGCAGATATTTGGAATGCAACTCACTGACTATCATGATTTCAATAAGATTGTGCATAAAATTGAATTATTTCGCACTGCAAAGGCTGAGCATAAAGGAAGTTATCGGTCGTTTAAAACAGAATACTTGATTAAAGAACTGAAGGAAATTTACAGTGAAAGAATCAATCGTGGGGAAACAAAAACTCGTGAGAGCAAGGATTCAACAATAAACAATTTTCTTAAGACTCAATCCAGCAACATGCGAGATTATGCTGATGCTTGCTTCCGCTACCTCCGAATCACTGGGTTAGTAAATGTATCCCATGTTGGAAAATCATTGTCCATCGTCCCCGAACGAATAGCTGACGTAGATTATATTCTGAAAAACATTGACAGAGAACCAGTTTTCGTAGATAATCAATCAGCCTTTACAGAGTATATAGGAAACGAAAATCTACCAATATTAATGACTGACAACCGGCAAATGTTGGAGAACAAAATCCAATCAGAATTTCCGTCAACTCTTATTAGTGACGCATATACACTTGATGAACTGAAAGATTTATTGGCTGATTTGATAGAGAAACGAAAAAAAGAAAGTATTACAGATCAAGTGGCAGAAATCAAAAATCATCGCCAATACAATGACATTCAAGAAATCTTTGAGAAGATAGAGAAAAAAGAAATTTACGACGCCCCTCTAATGCTTGAGTGGAATATATGGCGAGCTATGACAATGCTCGATGGAGGAAACATCAAGGCTAACCTGAATTTTGATGACTATGGCCAACCACTATCCACGGCAGCAGGGAATATGCCTGATATAGTCTGTGACTATGGAGATTTCTTGGTTTGTGTTGAAGTAACCATGGCAAGTGGTCAGAAACAATACGAAATGGAAGGCGAGCCTGTTACACGTCATCTTGGAAAACAGAAAGTATCAAGTGGCAAGCCATGCTATTGCTTATTTATCGCACCAAATATCAATGAGGCTTGTATAAGCCATTTCTATACTCTTCATCATCTCAACCTTGCCATGTATGGGGGAAAATCTACTATCATACCTTTACCTTTAAATATTTTCAAGAAGATGGTTGAGGACTCATTTAAGGCAAATTATAGGCCAAACCCAACTCACGTACGACAGTTCTTCGAGGCATCTAAAATTTATGCGCAATCATGCGATAATGAAATGGATTGGTTTGGGAAAATTAAAGACAGAGCGCTTCATTGGCTAGAATAAAAAAAGAAGAAAAGATCTTTATTCCTCACCATCCGAAAAGGTTGGGGAGCTGATCCACCTCAAGTTTCTTTTTCTTCTTGCCGGGCTGGATCTCATCGTAGGTGAAATCGTCGAAACACAACTCAAGCTGGATGACGAATCCTTTTTTCAGCCTGTAGCACCCCCACTTGCCGGCTACCGACTGGAAGGGCGACCTGCGTTTCTTGCTTTGCTTCCAAAGATACATGCTGATGGAAGTGTACATCTTCTTGTAGAGGTCGGGACGCTCAAAGAGCCCACAGTTCTGGTTATAGACATGCAGCACAATGGTCTGAAGTTTCATTCCTTCAGGCTTGTGCTCCAGCAACTCCACAATCTGGTTGTAGTATAAATTCTTCAAAGCGAAAGAGTATGATTCCGAAATTCTCTACAAATGTAAAACAAATAAATTACAATCTATACCAAAAATGGGAAAAAATGAGTTGAAAGAGAAAATTAAATTATAAATTTGCATGATTACATGAACCGACACGATATCATGACCAGCACTGTTCGCCTATATCAGCCATTGATCCTCATCGTCAGCACGCTCCTGCTTCTGAGCATGCTGCTGACGTCGTGTGGCACGGGCAGCAACAGCTCAGCAGACAGCCATGATCAAATAGACGACCTCAACGAACAAGCCTACAAGAGCCGCTACGTGTCGATCGAACAAACCCTCCACTATGCAGAAAAGGCACAACAACAATCCACCGACTACCCCGACGGACTGCACGAAGCCTTGTGCCACAAGGCTTTCACCTTGTCGATGCAGGCTGACTACGCGGCGGCAAAAAACCTCTACAGGAGAGTGTGCGACGAGTCGAAGAACGAACTGCTCATGCTCGTGGCTGATATCGGAATGATGGAACTCTGCCAACGCACCAGCAGCAACAAGGAATACTACGACTACAGAAACCAGGCACAACGACACCTGCAACGCCTCGAAAGCAGCCAGGAGGACATGAACGCCCACCAACTGCTCCTGTGGAACTACGCCCAAAGCGAGTACCATTTCGTCTCCACCATCTACGACTTCTACATGAACCAACGGCAAGAAGCCAGACAGGAGATGCGATACATCACCGACAATACCGACTGCATACGAGGCGACACCGCGCAAATCGCCAAATACTGCTACCTCCTGGGCAGCGGCGGACTGATGGACGACGACAGCGACGACGACAACGACAACACGGCATCAACGTTGTCGAAGGAAGAGGACAGGAACCTCATGCGGTGCTTCTCGGTGAGTGTGAACAAAGGACTCACTTTCTTCATCGCCTCATCACTCCAAAGCTGGGCCGACAACCTACTCTACCGACCACAAAGACTGGAGCAGAAAGACATACTCGTGCTGGCGGAATATGTCAAGGCCGACTACAACGACACCAACCAACTGCCACTGATGCTGGCACGACGCTCACACGACTTGTTCAGCAACTACGGCAGTCCCTTCAACGCCAATGCACCACTCATCACCATCAGCGACTACTATATCAACTCAGGACAATACACTTTGGCACTCGACACCCTACAGACTGCACTCAACAACATCAACATCCACCTCAGCCAACATGCCGACAGCCACAACAAGACATTGACCCAGACGCCATTGCTCACCTACGATTCCATACCTGCGACGACATCCACAGAAAAACAATGGATAGAAAGCCGCGACCCATGCGTCAACCCACTGTGGATGTCGAGCGTCAGGGAGTACCTGAGCATCTGCTACAGCGGCATGGGTAACAAGGCGGCAGCCGACTACAACCGAAACGTCTATCTCGACATCCTCGACGCAACACGACAGGACATGGAGATAGAAAACCGCTACGACAAACTATCGAACGAGAAACACACCATCGACATCCTGCTGGTGTCGTTGCTCGCATTACTCCTGTTGCTGGTCACACTATTCGTGCTGTTCTACAGACGGCAAATGCGCAACAAGCAACAGCGAAAGGACAAACTCATGCAACTGCTCGACATCTGCAGGAAGATGACAGCAGCACTACCATCCGATGCCGACGATGCCGACGACATAAGACAAGCCATTGACCAAGCCATCGACAACGACATCAGAAAACTCATACCCAACCTGCCACAGCACTTCCGTCTGGCCGACATGAACGACAAGAACAGGCCAACGACAAGCATCGACCAACTGCGCAACTACGACCGAGAACTGATCCATGTGGTCAGCGCCTTCTACGACTGGCTCATCAGCAACGGAGAAAAAGTCGTCACGCTCAACAACCGAATGCAGATGACTGAAAGCAGGAGATTCGTCCATGAGAAGCATGTGAAGGAAAACAAATGCGCCAACATCGACAAGCAGGCATGCATGTCGGTGGTGATGGGCATCATGCCCTACATCGACCGCATGACCAACGAACTCAGCCGACTGACCACGGGCAATGAAGACGAGGCAAAACGAGCCGACCGACTGCGCTACCTGGAAGAACTGGTCGATAAGATCAACGCCGACAACGAGATACTCGTGCACTGGATCAAGATGAGCCAAGGCACACTCAACCTCAACATCGAGACTTTCAGCCTACAGCCGCTCTTCGAGATGTTCGGCAAAAACAAGGCATCGTTCGAGAGCCGAGGCATCAAACTGGAAGTGGAACCCACCGACAGCAACGTCAAAGCCGACCGAGCACTGACCATCTTTATGGTCAACACCCTTCTCGACAACGCCATGAAATACACACCTGCCGGAGGAACCGTCCGACTGACTGCCAGCACCAGCGACTATGCGGTGGAGATAGCCGTCAGCGACAGCGGAAGAGGTCTGTCGGCCGACGACATACAACTCATCTGCGGAGAGAAGTTCTACGACGCAAGCCGAATAGGCATGAGCCAAGACAACGACCACGACAGCGCCGAGAGCAACCGACAACTGGCACAGCAGAAAGGATTCGGATTCGGACTGATGAACTGCAAAGGCATCATCGAGAAATACCGCAAGACCAACAAACTATTCGCTGTATGCCGTTTCTCAGTGGAGAGCGAACTGGGAAAAGGCAGCCGATTCCACTTCACTCTGCCCAAAGGCGTGACGCGAGCAGCCAAAATGCTACTGGCTTTCGTCGTGCCACTACTGTGTGGTTGCACTGGACTGACCTCACCCAACAACTACTCCGACACAGCCATCCAACAAACCAACAATCCCAACCCGAACAGAAGCATCGATTCACTGCGAATCGACAGTGCCAGCCATCTGGTGCGCTATCATGTAGATAATGTCTATTATAATAATGTGGACGGCTACTACGAGGAAGCACTGCTCAGCGCAGACTCAGCCATCCACGACATCAATGTCCTTCACCACCTCCTCTACCCCACCGACACCCGCAAGATGCTCCCCAGGTACGAAGATGAGACACCTGCCGAACTGGAATGGTACAAGGAAAACCATGATATGGCCTACAACATCATCCTCGACCTGAGGAACGAAATGGCCATCGCGGCGCTGGCACTCAAACGATGGGACATCTATTACAGCAACAACGAAACCTACACACGCATGTACCGGCTCGTGGGACAAGACAAGAGCCTGGAACAGACATGCAACAACCTGCAAATGGCCAACATCAACAAGCAAACCGTACTCGTGGTGCTTATCGCCATACTGGTGCTGGCTATGCTCCTCTTCTTCATGCTCTACTATAAGTTCTATCTGCTCCACATCCTCAATATGGAACAGTACATCAGTTTCTCTAAGCACGTGCTGTCCACCGACTACAGCGGTGATGACGATGGACTCGACAAGAGTTTCGTCAACGACCTTTTCCGTGGTATCTCCGACGTGAAACTGATCGATGCCATGGCTCTTGTGGTCAACAGCGACAATGGAAAAGGCATGTTGACAGCCGTGACGGGAAACAGCCATCACGCTACGGCACTCACCCAATACGCACAAATGGCCTACCAGCAATCGAAGGAAAGAGACCAGCAAGCCAACATCGTGGCATACCCCATGACCGTTAGCGGCGAAGAAGGTGAACAGACCATAGGAGGAATAGCACTGGCGCTGCATGGAGGCACACTCTCCGACGACGAGGAAATCATACTCCGGCTCATGGTGCAACTCACGTCCATCTATCTCAACAACTCGCTCATACAACTCAATGTACGCACCAACAACATCGAGCTCATGGAGGATGAGGAACGCCGCACGGAACATGAGGAAAATATCGTTCACGTGCAGAACATGATCCTCGACAACTGCCTCTCGACCATCAAACACGAGACCATGTACTACCCCAACCGCATCAAGCAACTGCTTTCTTCACAGCAAGCAACCATACAAGGGGAAGAACTGTCGGCTGTCAACGAACTGGCCAGCTACTACAAGGACATCTACACCATTCTCAGCGCCAACGCGCTCAGGCAAGTATCTGGTAAAACCTTCCGACGGGCGGCATGGCCCATCAACATCTTCGCCGACTATGCCCGACGGTCGTTCGACAAGATGAAGGCGAAAAGAGGCAGCGACATCACTCTGGATATCGGCACTTTCACTACCGACGAGGTCTTTTGCGACAAAGACTTGATCGAATACTTGATCGACAACCTCCTGCTCCACGCTTTCGAGACGCCGCTGAGCGGACAACTGCGATTTGAGGCCCAACCAGAAGAACGCTTCATGGCTTTCCGCTTCACAGACTATCGACAGTCCTTCAGCCAAAAGGAACTCAACAACCTGTTCTATCCCGACAACATACGCTACGACAGCCGCACTGACCGACTGCTCTCCACACAACTCATCGTGTGCAAGCAAATCGTCAGGGAACATGATGAACACTCACCCTTCCGCGGATGCCGCATCTACGCCGAACCCATAGATGGAGGCGATGGCTACACTATCGTATTCTCCATACCCAGGAAAAAGAACAAAACGCCCTGATGTCAAGGCACCGCCCTGAAAGGCATCGCCTCAAAAGCACCGCCCTGAAATCACCGCCCTGAAAGGCATCGCCCCAAAAGCATCGCCCTGAAAGCACCGCCCTGAAAGGGCAACATCTCTTAGCCCAGGGCAACACCCTGGGGATCAAGGCCCCCCAAAAAGCACCGCCCTGAAAGGGCAATATCTTTTAGCCCAGGGCAACGCCCTGGGAAACAGGACAAAAAAAACCACAATCATCGCCCTGAAAGGGCAAAATCCCTTAGCCCAGGGCAACACCCTGGGAATCAGGACCCTAAAAAACCACAATCATCGCCCTGAAAGGGCAACATCTTTCATAAGATAAAAACATAAATAGACAACAAGATATGGACAAATTCAAAGTAATCATTGTAGAAGACGCCAAACTGGAACTCAAAGGCACAGAGGAGATTTTCCGCAACGACATACCCGAGGCGGAAATCGTGGGCACTGCCATGACTGAAAACGAACTCTGGACACTGCTACGAAAGGAAGAGCACCCCGACCTCATCTTGCTCGACCTCGGTCTGGGAGGCTCCACCACCGTGGGGGTGGATATATGTGCCACACTGCGAAAGAAATACCCCGATATCCATGTGCTCATCTTCACGGGAGAGATCCTCAACGAAAGCCTGTGGGTCGATGCCCTTGACGCTGGCGCCGACGGCATCATCCTCAAAAGCGGTGAACTACTCACACGCGGAGACGTGATGAGCGTCATGGCTGGCAAACGAATGGTCTTCAACCAACCCATCCTGGAGAAGATTCTTTATCGCTTCAAACAGTCGGTTTACAATGAGAACCGCCACCAGGAAGTGATGCTCGACTACGATATCGATGAATACGATGAACGACTGCTCCGTCATCTCGCACTGGGCTACACCAAGGAGATGATCGCCAACCTCAGAAGCATGCCCTTCGGAGTGAAATCGCTCGAGAAACGACAGAACGACCTCATCAGCCGACTTTTTGGTGGAGAGAAATCGGTCAATGCCACCAGACTGGTCACCAAGGCCCTCGAACTGCGCATCCTCGACATCGACAATCTCGAACCCGACGATGCATAATTCAAAAAAAAATCGAAATCCCGCTCTAACGATTAATCGATTAAACGTTTTTTCGATTATTCGATTATTCGATTATTCGATTATTCGATTTTTCGATTAAACGATTAAACGATTTTTCGATTAAACGAAATCCAGAAATCCCATAAAAAAGCCAATATGCGCCTCCGCAACCTGCTGACATATATACCCTTGGGATGCATCGTCTGCATCGTGCTGCTCGCCCTATTCACTTGGACGGCAAGCGTGTATGGCATGGACGTGGTCAATCTCCTGAGCGCCGATGGCATACGCTGGATGTTTGCCAATGTGATGAACAACATCGCCCTGCCGCCCTTAGCCATGATCCTTCTGTGCCTGATGGCGCTCAGCGCGGTCGAGGGCTCTGGACTATTGGATGCCATTCGGGGACGCACCAACGCCAAGCAGAAAAACGCATTGGTCATCACACTCGTGGTCCTGATCATCTTCGCTGTGGCCATCGCGTGCATGACACTCCTGCCCAGCGCGCTGCTGCTCAACCCGCTCGGCACACTGAGCCAGTCGCCCTTCACGCGAGGACTGCCAGCCGTGACATTCATCATGATCATCATCTGCGCCGACATCTACGGCTACACCTCGGGCAGATTGCTGACCATAGCCGACGTGGTGAAAGCCGACACACAACTCATCGCCGACATCGCCAGCTATTTTCTCTCCTTCATCATCATCGCTCAGATGGTGGCATGCTTCGACTATTCCGAAGTGTTTCAACTCTTCCCTGATGGTGACACATGGTTTCAAGTGTTCAAGCATGTTGTGTATCTCTTTCCTCTGCTCCTCCACCTCATCCATCACTACGTAGGGACGCGACGTGTCGCGTCCGCAACATAAAAAGTAGAGCCCCGACGTGTCGCGTCCGCAACAACGTCATGTCTGCGTTCGCAACAAAGGCCATGTCCACATCCACTTTATCTGACGTATATCTTCTTGCCGTCTTTGATGTAGATACCTGCCGAGGTGACGCGATCCACCCTCTGTCCTGCCAAGTTGTAGATCAAAGACTTGCCTGACGACATACGGATATCACCGATGGCACTGGGATCGCTTGTATAACTGAGCGACAAGGGTGCATCGGAACTGCCTACACAGGCATCGGTGGCGAAAGTCACAGTCTGGGATGGCTGGAGCGCATATTCCTTGTCATAGTTGTAATCATAGATTTTGAAGGAGACAGCCTTTCCTGCAAATGAACTGTTGGCGCGTATTCTCATGATACCATAACGGTCAGCAGCATGGGAGAAAGTGGCGAAGCCCACACATTCGCTACCCGCGAACGCACCGATGGCCAGCGAGGAATAATCCACCACAGGCTGACCATCGCTGACCACGGCCACGAAAGCCGTCATATCGTTCTCATACATCCTCACATCAGTGGTCCAAGGCGCACGGGTCGTCTCCAGCACGCCGCCACTGACTGTTTCCTCTCCTTTCACATTGTAGGCGTAAGCCTCTTTTCCCAAGGCGGTGATGCTGAGTGCGCCACCCGTCTGCGTATAGTCGGCATCCACACTCATACCCATACATTTGCTCACATCCTCACCGCCATCAGCTTGGCTGACGAAGTTGCCACCCGTCACCTGAATGTCGGTTTCGCCGCCAGTGATGCTGACGTATCCACCCTCACGCACCAATGCGTCTGATTCGTCCTGACGCTTGCCTTTGATGCCTTTGGATCCATCGCCAGAAACAGAGATGTCAAGTCGGCCTCCTTCAATACTTGTGGCATAGTGGGAGCGCAATGCCTCGCTGTCCTTGCCCGTGACGGATATGCTGACCACACCGTCTATCACGGTGATACAACTGTCGGCCTTCAGTCCTGTGGCATCATCGCCACTTACATTCACACTCAAGGCACCGCCTTCGATGCGTATGCAACCGTAGTCGTCGCAATCTACTCCGTCGCTGCCTACATGGGTGATGTTCACTACCCCACCCTTCATCAGGAAGAAATTGTGCTCAGCGCTGGGCTGTCCCTTGCCACAATGAATACCATCGCTCACCGCTCCAAGAATATGGATGGCACCCGTGGATTTCTTCAACTCGATATACTCTTTAGCGGCTATGGCGTGCTTGGCCTTGCCCGTCACGTAGAGCGTTCCCTTGCCTTCAAATTCGGGATGGCCCTTGAAGTAGAACGCTCCTTTCTGACTGCCAATCTGGGAGTCGGTAAGACGGTTGACTGTGCCTTCCACCAATTCCACGGCGATTCGTTTGCCACATTCCACATCGATGGCTGCACCGCCATGCTGGTTGGTCAATTCCACGCCTGCCAACTGAAGGGTCAGTTTGTAACTGCCGTTGATGACGAGCGATCCGTCGGTGGCTTTTCCGCTCACCTGATAGGTGTATTCGGTGTCCTTGGTGTCGGAATTGACCACCACATTGGCACCGTTGACGGTATAGGTCACGTCATTGATGTCGGCGGGAACAGTGACCTTGGCCGACGTGGTGTTGTATTGTATGCGTATGGGGGTCTGACTCTGCGCGTGTGCTGCCGACAGCATGAGCGCGGCAATCATGATGGCTTGTCTTTTCATATCTTCATCAATGTGTTTTAATGAACAAAAAACTTGCGGAACGAACCGTCCTTATACTTCGCGATATATACACCAGGAGCGAGTTGGGCACCAATGCTGCCCACACGCAGTCCGCTCAGGTTGTAGTAACCTTCGACAGCGACGTGGGGTGCATGGTTGGACAGCACCTGGGCGATATCGGTGGCTTCCTCACTACCGAGATGCAAGAGCAGAGGGGCATTGGGCGCACCGATTACGTCGGTGGCGAAGGTTTGGCTTTCGCTGACGGGATAGACGACTCCTTCCCACTCATCGTAAGCCATGAACTGAAGGGTCTCGCCGCCAAGGCCATAGGAGGTCAGATAGACCATACTATCAGCCCAGACACCTGTTCCCCGACATTCACCGTCGGCATAAGCCAACAGGGTGTAGCGTTCTGCTTCCACTGCCTCTCCATCTTCTTTCAGAAGTCTGGCCACCAGACCCATGACTTCTGGATAAGCGTGTTTGTCAACGCCATAACGGTTGGCGCTCTGGCGTCTCGCCACTGCGGCGGTGCTGGTATTCACCTTGACTTTCGGACTGTTGAAGACAAGGACCTTGGCCTGCTGCGTATAGAGCATGTATCCCTTGCCTGTCTCGAGGGTGGAAAGTGTGCCTTTCCAAGTGCCTCCTGTGTAGGTGGCGAATCCACTCTGACCCAGCAATTTGTCGCCTTCGTCTGCCAAGTAGCCAGCAAGGGCGGCAGTAAGGGTCTGCGCACCGTCGGCGGTGTAGCCTATCCAGTTCCAACCGGGCAGCAGGGCGATGGGCATGCTGCTGTCGCAGAACTGCTTGTCGCTGCTGAAGGTGGCACTTTCTTTCATTTCCACTTTGTACAGACGACCCGCCTCCAAGCTTTTGAGATTGCCTGTCAACTTATCGTTCACTCGGTAGGCCTCGCGTGTCTGGGCCACAACGCGCTGGGTGCTTTGTGGCAGCAGTTCGGGAGAGAAAGGTGTGTAGAGGCAATGTGAGGTCCAGTTCCATCCCTTGGCCAACTGCAGTGTGAACCTGCCGGACAGGATGGACATGAGGCTTTCGTCTTGACCCGTCTGCTGGTCGCCTTTCATCAAGGTGTTGGCACGCTCGATGGTGGGACGGCTCATCCTGTAGAAGGTGCTGCCTCCGTCTGGGAAGCGTCCCACGGTCTCGTCGCCTCGATGGGCATCGTAGGTCAGTCCGTCGATGAAGGATGTCATGTCGGGATGTGCCTTGAAATAGTGGGCGTTGTTGGCCACAAAATCATCACTGCTCGTCACGATGACTTGCTGGCCATCGCTGTTGGCGAGTTTGAAGTTGGCGTGCAGTTGCTGGCCGTTGCCAACGGTGAGGGCATCTGCCCAGACTATGAGGTGTCCGCCTGCGGGTATGATGGTGTTGCTCAGGTCGGAGGGTTTGCTGATCTGGTATTTCAGGGGCTGGTCGATGTCGTCGCTCACAAACAGTCCTGCGGCATCGAGCGGGGTGTCGGTATTGTTGTACAATTCTATCCAGTCGCTCCTCTTCCAGGTCTCTGAGGCAAAGACGGTGTTGCCGGCACTCACCTCGTTGACCTTGACGGGCATGGCCAACTCACTGATCCGTTTGATATCGTTGTCCATCTCTTCATAGATGGCTGTGATCTCCAACGACTCGTTCTTGGCCTCGCTCTCGCTCAGCACCGCAAGGTCGAGTGCCTCTTTCTTGCTGAGCCACTCCCCGTCGGCTGTCTGCCAGCCTTTGAAGGTGAATCCTTCCGGTGCTGTGGCTCTTAGGATGGCGGGGGCGAAGAGTGTGCCATTGAATTTCTGGGTGGGCACAGGGATGTCGTTGACTTGCAATTGAGCCGCTTCGATATTGGCAGAGAGTTTCACCTTATAATATGTAGTATTGCTGAGCTGGGAATATCTCCAGTTGGTCAGCGCGGTGATCATGGTCTCCTGTCGGTCGGTGCTGAGCACCCGTTTCATATAGTCGGCTGTGGGGGAAGTCGATAGTCCTTCGAGTGCGAGTGCAGGATTCATCTCGTCGGATATGCGGTCGATGATGCGGTGGCATCGCTCGGGTTCCATCACACTGCCGCCGAAGAGGCAGAAACTGTCGATGAAGAGCTTGCGGAAGGTCTCGTTGCGGAGCATGTTGCGGAAGAGCACGGTGATGGCTGCCCCGTTGCTCGAGATGCGGTTAAAAGAGCCGATATCGTAGCGCAGGGCTTGGTCAACGTCGAAGAAGACGATGTGGAACTTGCCATCATTGCCCTTGAATCCTTTGCAGTTGTTGCCGGGCCAGTCGTCACCGCCAAGGTAGATCTGGGCGGCCATGTAGTTGGCGAACTCGTTGACATCCACGATATCGCAGATCTGCTGATAGACGTCATCGTCTTCGGCTGAGGAAGAGAGATTGTACCAGTCCCAGTAGGCGGCGTCGGTTCCTGCCTTCACACTGGGGTATGTGCCGCCGTTGAATTCCATGGCATCCATCTCGTCGGTGTCGATACCGTAGTCGGCCAGTCCATAGTGCTTGTTGCTGGGCTCGCGCAGGTTCTGCATGCCGTAGTACTGACCGTTGATATAGCAGTGGACGGGTTGGTAGTCGAGGCAGTCGAGGTAGAATCCGCTGGTGATGATGATATTGTGGAGGGCGGCGTCCTTGATACGGCAACTGACGTCGTTGCCGCCGTTGCGCACTTGCAGCACCTTGTGCTTCAGATAGGGTTTGTTGTCGGTGAAGAAGGGGTACTCCAGGTAGTTGCGGCCCTCGTATTGCTTCTGGGCTTTGACCTTGAAGTTGTAGGGCACCCACGAACGGCTCCAGCCTCCGAAGCGGGCGATGTTCACATCTTGCTGGAAGAGGGATTTGCCGTCTTTGTCGAGCAGTTGCATGTTGGCGGAGCGGTCCCAGTCCATGTTCCAGTTGCAGTGATATTCGACTCCCGCACCACTCTTTCCGCCTGTTCCGGTGACGAAGATGCCTTGCTCGTCGGAATAGATGTCGTTGGGATCGGCTGTAATCATCAACACGGGCAGGGTGTGCTGGTGCTGGCTCTGGCTGTAGGTGCAGGTGACCACCTCACTGGGCAGCTTGCCTTGCTCAAAGGCACGCATGCGCAACACGGTCGTGGAGTTGAAAGGTGGGAGTTGGTCGGGGGTCACGCCATTGCTTTCTGTAGGCACGGTGCCATCGGTGGTGCAATAGACAGTGCCTTCGCCGGTGATGGTGGGTCGGAAGTTGCTGATGGAGTAGAATCCGGTACCTGGCGATGCCTGCGGAGCGCTGACCCGCTGAGGGGTGGCGGTGAGGATTTCCTTGCTCTGGGTGTTGGAAGCGCCGGGGGTGGGATAAGCTGTCACTCCCCACACATTGCCGCCGTCCGTGGTGCGGGCGTAGGATGTACGGGAGGTGGCGGCTGGATAGGTCTGGCTGGTGACGAACTGTCCGTTGCGGTCGAAGAGATAGATGGTGCCTCCGTCCATCTCGAGTTTGAAGTTGGCGTTGCCTTTATAATTGCCGTTCTCACCGCTGTTGTGGTCGAACCAAATGGTGGTGAAACCTTTGGCGGGAACGTTGAAGATGGCGTCGAGATAACTCTTGAAGGGATTGGATTCATCGTCGCTGACGTAGGGGCGCCGGATCTGGATGGCCTTGTCGGTCGGGTTGTAGAGTTCGATGAAACCACCGTAGTTGTTGGAGGGATCGACGAACATATCGAGGTTCGACACTTGTATCTCGTTGATCACCAAATTCTTGTAATCCCCATCTATATTGCCTGTCACGGTGACGTTGACGGTCTTCATGATTCCGTTTTCTGACCCAAGGGCATAGAAATTGATCTGTGCCGAACCGCTTCCGACTGCGGTGACCATACCGGTCGTCGGGTCGTAAGTGACCACATTCTCGTTTGTGGAATAAGCATTGAGGGTGGTGTTGGAGGCATTGGCGGGCAGGACGTTGGCTGAGAGCTTACGCTGTTCGAAGAGTTTGAGACTCAGGCTGGCGGCATCGGTCTGGATGGATGTGACGGGGATGAGGCCGGTCTTGCCTAAGTATTCGAGCTTGAAGTTGTCGAAGCAGGTCCAGTCGTATTTATAACCAAGGGATTTGCTGACGCCAAAGGTCATCGTTCCGTCGAAGACGGGTACCATCAACTCGGTCCAGTACTCGTCGGCAGCGAAGGCTTCAGCCACACCAGTAGATGAGTCGGGCACCCATCCGTAGGGGGTCTCGTAGTCGCGGCTGTGGGTGCTCTCCTGATGGGATGCCTCGAAGATGGATGGCAAACCGATGGATTGGTCGTTGGCGTAGAGGGTGGCCAACTGGCGTTCGATGCCGAACTGACGTGAGAGGATGGCATAGGGTATGGTGTAGGTAGCCCACACATCGTTGTACTGGTTTTCGTTGTTGCCGCCGTAACTGTTGTGCTCCTCGGTTTTCACGTCGCCAAAACGGTAGAAGCCTTGCACCTTGAGACGATACCAGCCTGTGGGCAGGTTGCTGATGGTCTGGTGGATGTCGAAGGTGACTTTGGCAACCCCTGTTCCGCCATAGGAGGCGAAGCGGTTGGAGGTGGAACTGCGGCTAAGGCTGCCTGTCCATCCGCCGCTGCTGGCGAGGTCGGCATTCTGGATGAGCAATGTGCAGTCCACGGGGTTGTCGGGTGTGGCCTTGGCGAAGTCGATGCCGCTGGTTTGAGGGTCGTCAAGGCTGTAGTCGCTGTTGTTGCCTAAGGAGAGAAGGGTGAGTTCAAAGTTGTCCCAGATGGTCCAGTCCGTGCCATCGCGCTCTGTCTTGCGGATACCGAGGGTCAGGGTGTGGTTGGTCACGTCGATGGTCAGGGTGTTGTCGCTGTAGAGTCCTGCGGCAAAGGCATAGCCTGCCTCGGTCATGGTGTAAGGCAAACCACTGTTGCTGCAGGGCAGGCCGAGGTCGTACAAGTTGTCGAGTTCGTCGGCGATGCTCTGGATTGGCACATCGACTTGGTTGTTGCCCGACTGGGCATAGAACTGGGCGTAGAGTAGCTCTGAACCGTCCTCATGGGTCTCCAGGGCGCGGTAATTGGAGTTTTCACCCATGTCATTGTACCGGAAGTAGCCTTGGGCCTTGAACTGGTACCGGCCGTTGGGGATATTGTCGAGGGTCTGGGAGATGTCGAAGTTGGCGTTCCAAACCTCGGCACATTGGGAGGCTCCTCGCTCGTTGGCGCCGCCTGTACTGAATCCACTGCCAGTCCATTCTCCCACTCCTGTGTGGTAACGGTCGAAACGGGGGTCGGTGATGAAGAAGGTGGCATCGGTGTCGCTACCGTCCAACAGGTTCCTGATGCGTGATTTCTTGGGAATGAACTCCCACTGGGTGGCGTCGCTGGTGGGCGAGTCGAGTTCGTATGCCACAGCGGATTGTCCGTCATCACCCAGATAACCATAGTCGGATTGGATGGTGAAACAGCCTTCCTGACCTGCCGAGATGACCCATACTTGCTGGCTGGCATCGAGATAGATGCAATGGTTGGAAGCATTGACACTCATGTGACGACCACCGTTGTCGCTGTTCTGGAAGGGGGTCGCTATGTAGTACTGGTTGTGGTCCTGACGCTGCACGGTCAGCAATTCACCATGCTGGCCCAAGATGGCCTGGGTGCCCCAACGGCCTCCTGCCTCCAGATAACGGCCCGACTGCTTGTTGCGCAGATAGTACTCACCATTGGCAAGGGTGTTGCTCTGAAGGATGAGACGTACGTCTTTCCATCCCACCCAACTCAACTCCGTGGATCCCGCACCAGAGACGTTGATGCCGAAGTCGAGCTTGCCGTCCTCCCCTACCTCACAAATCAACTCGGGGGTGGAGGTGATATGCGCTCCACCGTTGTAAGGGGTCAAGGACTTGCCGGCACAGATGTCGGCGCTCTCCTCACCATTGGCATAGAGCTTCACACCTGCTGGCGGAGCATATCCGCTATAGGTCTCGGCATAGCAACGCACCTTCATGCTCAACGTGTATTTGCCCTTGGGAAGACCCTCGATGGTCTGATGACGGATCTGGGCATCGGGAAGGTGGCTGCCGGAGCTGGCGGTGTGGTTGCTCTTGTCTTCCCAATATTCCATGAAAGGAGTGGTCATGCCACTGCCGTCGCTGCCACCGCGCGACGACCATGTGTCGCACCGAAGCACCGCTGGTGAGTAGTCGGCATCACTGGCAACATACCAATACCGATCGTCACTACAGTCTGCACCCACCACATAGTGGGTATAGTCGTTCTCTGTCTGGGCTTTGACGTCGAAATGGATAAGGGTCAGCAAGCCGAGGAGGAAGAATAGTCGTTTCATTATGTCATTCGGTTAGTTAGTGTCTGTATCTTCTGCTATGTACAAAATAATGACTCATCATGATATTCCATCATTTATGATATGGTTCATCATGACGTTTCACCTGTTATCATGTGCAAATTTACACAAAAGGTATGTATTAGCGTGCAGTTGGGATATAAAAATTACTCATCCGAATGCGAAAATAGAAATACGAGATTCTGAACAGGACTCTTTTTCCCGAGCAAGAAAATAAAACATCGTAATTATTTGGTTACTTGGCGGAAAAGTTGTAATTTTGCGTTCGATTTCACATTCATGTATTTCAACATAATGTCTAACCAATTAAAATTTCAAAACAACAAACAAATTAATGGAAACTAAAAACATCAAACCGCTGGAAGATTTCGACTGGGAAGCCTTTGAAAGCGACAGTGCCAGCATTGCCACCAAGGCAGAAGACGAGAAGGCCTATGAAAAGACCCTCAACAACGTCAACGACAACGAAGTAGTTGACGGTACCGTATCCAACATCAACGACCGCGAAGTGGTGGTCAACATCGGCTACAAGTCCGAAGGTATCATCCCACGCAGCGAATTCCGCTACAACCCCGACCTGGCAGTAGGCGACACCGTTGAGGTGTACATCGAGAACCAGGAGGACAAGAAAGGACAACTCATCCTCTCTCACAAGAAGGCACGCGCAGCACGCAGCTGGGACCGCGTCAATGCAGCTCTCGACAACAACGAGATTGTCAAGGGTTACGTGAAGTGCCGCACTAAGGGTGGTATGATCGTTGACGTATTCGGCATCGAGGCTTTCCTCCCAGGCAGCCAGATCGACGTGAAACCTATCCGCGACTACGATACATTCGTGGGCAAGACCATGGAGTTCAAGATCGTCAAGATCAACCAGGAATTCCGCAACGTGGTGGTATCCCACAAAGCACTTATCGAAGCAGAGCTTGAGGCTCAGAAGAAAGAAATCATCAGCAAACTGGAGAAAGGACAAATCCTCGAGGGTACTGTCAAGAACATCACTTCTTACGGTGTGTTCATCGACCTCGGTGGTGTTGACGGTCTCATCCACATCACTGACCTCTCTTGGGGCCGCGTGAGCGATCCTAACGAGGTAGTGAAACTCGACGAGAAGATCAACGTCGTGATCCTCGACTTCGACGACGAGAAGAAGCGCATCGCTCTCGGTCTGAAGCAACTCACTCCACACCCATGGGATGCTCTCGACCCGAACCTCAAGGTGGGCGACAAGGTGAAAGGCAAGGTTGTCGTGATGGCCGACTACGGTGCTTTCGTGGAAATCGCACCAGGTGTGGAAGGTCTTATCCACGTTTCAGAAATGAGCTGGAGCGCACACCTCCACAGCGCACAGGACTTCCTCAAGGTGGGCGACGAGGTAGAGGCTGTCATCCTCACTCTCGACCGCAACGAGCGCAAGATGTCTCTTGGTATCAAGCAGCTCAAGGAAGACCCATGGGAGAAGATCGAAGAGAAGTATCCTGTTGGCTCACGTCACAAGGCCAAGGTTCGCAACTTCACCAACTTCGGTGTGTTTGTTGAAATCGAGGAAGGTGTTGACGGTCTGATCCACATCTCCGACCTCTCTTGGACGAAGAAGGTGAAGCACCCATCAGAGTTCACTAAACTCGGCGCTGAAATCGACGTGCAGGTGCTCGACATCGACAAGGAGAACCGTCGCCTCAGCCTCGGTCACAAGCAGCTCACTGAGAACCCATGGGATAAGTTCGCCGACAAGTTCGCTCCTGACTCTATCCACAGAGGCAAGGTGAAGGAAGTGCTCGAGAAGGGCTCTGTCATCACACTCCTCGATGAGGGTATCGAAGGATTCGCTACTCCTAAGCACCTCGTGAAGGAAGACGGCACTCAGGCTCAGCTGGGCGACGAACTCGACTTCAAGGTGATTGAGTTCAACAAGGACACTCAGCGCATCATCCTCTCTCACAGCCGCACTTTCGAAGAGGCACAGCGTGAGGCTCGCAAGGCCAAGAAAACTGCCGCTCCTCGCAAGGAAGCCACTCCTACTATCCAGAACAAGGCTGCTGGCACCACTCTCGGTGACCTCGACGCTCTTGCAGCTCTCAAGGCTGACCTGGAGAACGAAGGCAAATAAGGATGAGCGCATAGTCTCATAAGATAATATAGAGGAAAGATGAGGGTGTGCACCGGCTACGGATAGCACACCCTCATTGATTGACTACCAATCAATATCTATAGCGTCTATAGCATCTATAGCGTCTATAGCATCTATAGCGTCTATAGCGTCTATAGCGTCTATAGCGTCTATAGCGTCTATAATCCCCCCCTGAAAAACCAATCAAAAAAATGGAAAAATTTGAAGTCTCAATCTTAGGGTGCGGATGCGCCCTGCCCACCATCCGCCACTTTGGCGCCTCCCAGGTGGTGAATATCCATGAAAAACTGCTGATGGTGGACTGCGCTGAGGCCACCCAACTGCAATTACGCCGAAACCACTTGAAATTCAACGCACTCGGACACATCTTCATCACACACCTACATGGCGACCACTTCTTCGGAGTGATTGGCATGATCTCCACCATGGCACTGCTCGGACGCACCAACACGCTATATGTCTGGGGACCCGAAGGTATAGAACAGGCACTGCAACCACAAATCGACATCTTCTGCCAGGGATTGACCTACAAGGTCGAGATCCATGAACTCAACGCCAATCGACACGAGAAGATATTCGAGGACCGAAGCTTGGAAGTATATACCATTCCACTGCGTCACCGAATCCCATGCTGCGGCTACCTCTTCAAGGAGAAACCACGCCTGCCACATATCCTACGCGACATGATCGACGCCTACCAAATACCCATCAGCCAAATCAACAATATCAAAAGCGGAATGGACTATACATGCCCCGACGGCACTGTAATACCCCACACACGACTCACCACACCTGCCGATCCACCACGTTCTTTCGCTTATTGCTCCGACACCATCTACAAACCCGACATCACACAGTATCTGCAGGATGTCGATCTGCTCTACCATGAGGCCACCTTCACCGACGACGAAGAAAAAGAGGCCAACAGATTCTACCACTCCACGGCATCGCAAGCGGCTGCCATCGCACGCGACTGCCATGCACGACAACTCTGCATCGGACATTTCTCATCGCGCTACAACGACGAGTCCCTCTTTCTGCAGCAAGCACAGGCCATCTTCCCCAACACCGTCCTCGCACAAGAAAACCTCACCATCCAACTATAGCCAGCATCTATAGCATCTATAGCGTCTATAGCATCTATAGCGTCTATAGCGTCTATAAAAAAAATCTCCGACTATAATCAACGATTTTTCCCTAAAAAGAAGAATCGTTTCATTTTTTATTACTATTTTTGCATGATTATGGCCTGGAGACGAACCATCTGACACAACCACACCAGACCTAAGACATCAATAGCAATCCACTAACTTAACAATAATGAAAAACGACAGCACATTCTTTGCCGTAGATTTAGGGGCGACAAGCGGACGCACCATCTTAGGCAGACTCAAGGAAAACAACATCTCCTGGGATGAGGTGACACGATTCCCCAACCACCTGATAGAACAAGGAGGACACTTCTACTGGGACATCTACGCACTCTATCGGGAAATCATACAAGGACTGAAAGAGGTGGCACGAAGAGGTGAGAAAATCACCTCCATCGGCATCGACACCTGGGGGGTCGATTTCGTGTGCATCGCACCCGACGGAGCCATCCTCCGCAACCCACGGTCCTACCGCGACCCTGTCACCTTCGATGCCATGGACGACTACGTGAAACACGTCGTCTCCAAGAAGGAACTGTACGACATCACGGGCATACAACTCATGAACTTCAACTCCATCTTCCAACTCTATGCCATGAGGCGCGAGCAGAACACGGCACTCGACAACGCCAGCAAGATTCTCTTCGTACCCGATGCGCTCTCGTGGATGCTCACTGGCAACGAGGTGTGCGAATACACCATCGCATCCACCTCTGAACTGCTCGACCCCCGCACTGGACAACTCGATGAACGACTGCTACAGTCGGTGGGACTCTCGCGCAGCAAGTTCGGCAAGATGGTCAAACCCGGCACACTGGTGGGAACACTCACTGAGGAGGTGCAGCGAATGACGGGACTGGGACCTGTGCCTGTATATGCCGTGGCAGGACACGACACAGGAAGCGCAGTGGCTGCCGTTCCGGCACAAGACGAACAGTTCGCCTACCTTTCAAGCGGCACCTGGAGCCTCATGGGAATCGAGACCAAACAGGCCATCATCAACGACACTTCCTACGAACGCAACTTCACCAACGAAGGGGGCATTGAGGGCACCACACGCTTCCTCAAGAATATCTGTGGCATGTGGATCTACGAACGATGCAGAAGCGAATGGAGCAATGCCAACAACGGACAGCAAGAGATCGACATCTCACACGGGGCACTGCAGGACGCTGCCATGAAGGAAACACCCTTCCGATCGCTCATCAACCCCGACAACGAATGCTTCGCCAACCCACCTTCCATGGTCAAAGCCATACAGAACTACTGCCGCAACACCCAGCAACCCGTGCCTGAAACACCCGCTCAGATCTGCCGGTGCATCTTCGAGTCGCTGGCACTGCGCTACAAACAGGTATTCAGCTATCTCAAGGAGATGGCGCCTTTCCCCATCAAGGTGCTGCACGTCATCGGAGGTGGCATGAAGAACAACTACATGAACCAATTCACCGCCAATGCCACAGGGGTGACCGTGCTGACCGGACCACAAGAGGCCACCGCCTTCGGCAACATCATGGTGCAGGCCAAAGCCGTGGGACTGGTGGACGACATCTGGGAGATGCGACGCATCATCAGAGCTTCGCTCTTGCTCGGTGTCTTTGAACCGCAAGAACAAGAAGCATGGAACAAAGCCTACGAGAAGTATCTGAAAAACTGCAACTAACTAACATCAAAAAAAACAATAACGACAATGAACAAACCATTAGTAGAAACCAAAGCACGCGTAGGTGTGTTCTCCATCGCACTTGGAGCATACCTGCCACAGTTTCCTCAACTCGTACCTGAATTCGAGGCACAATATGCCGCATTCAAGAAGACACTGCCCGACACGGTAGAAATCATCGACGGCGGTATGGTCACCACCAAGGAGATGGCACAGGAGGCAGGCGACAAGTTCAGAGCCGCCGACGTCGATCTCGTCATCCTCCAACTGCTCACCTACTGCACATCTTATAATATGTTGCCTGCCGTGCGCGACTTGGACGTACCCGTGGTACTCGTCAACGTGCAGAAGAAACTGGCACCGGATTACGCCAAGACCGACATCCCCACTTGGCTGGGCGAACTCTACGCTTGCGGTGCCGTGGGCGAGATGGTGGCAGACCTTGAACGAGCAGGAAAACGACATGCCGTGATCACGGGTGTGGTGGAAGGTGGAGACCCCATCGTGCAAGCTGAGATTGAAGACTGGTGCCGCGCCGCTCAGGTGCGCCGCCGTTTCCGCGACACCAACATCGCGCAAATCGGACGCCCCTACCCTGGCATGATGGACCTCTACATCGACGAGACAAACCTCTACCACCGCATGTGGGTCTATACCAAGCAGTTCGACTGGGAGAAGATGTGGGCCATCGCCGACAATATCACCGACGAGGACGCCATCAGGGCAAAGGCTGAGGATATCCTCAACACCTTCGACATCGAAGGTGGAGGCACCGTCGAGAAAGTATGGGACATGGCCAAATACGTGGTGGCTTTCGAACAATGGGTGAAGGATGAGAAACTCGGCATGATAGCCTCACACTACGACGGTTTCGCACAGGGCATAGCCGGAAAACTCGACTCCATGCTCATCCCCGCATTCTCCATGCTCATCAAGCAACACACTGCATGCGCCGTGGAGGGCGACATGAAGGTGGCTATGGCCATGAGCATACTCAAGACCATCTCTGGCACAGGCACACTGTCGGAGATGTACTCCATCGACTTCAAGGAGGACATCTGCATCATCGGACACTCTGGATCGGGCGACTTCGACATCTCGCAGGCTCGCAAACCGACCATGAAGATTGTGCCTGTCTTCCACGGCAAGAGCGGTGGAGGCTACCTCACTCAGTTCTATCCTCCTACGGGCCCCGTGACCTATCTGGGCATCACCCAGGACAAGAATGGTGTGTTCAAATTCGTCGTGGCTGAAGGTGTCAACGAAGACGGACCTATCTTCATGTTTGGCGACACCAATATGCGCACCCGTTTCTCCATCGGAGCCCGTGAGTTCTGCAACCGCTGGAGCGAGGCTGGACCCACTCACCACATGGCTGCTGCCGTGGGAAGACATATCGACACCATACTCAAGGTGGCCAAGATCTTCAATGTGAAAGTTGATGTCATCTGCCGTTAAACCACTAATCCAGAAACAAACATGGCAAACAACAAAGGAAGTTTGAAGAGCACCATAGCCGTGTCTCTCACCAACTATCTCGATGCCGGTGCCATCGTGGCTGGTGCCAGTGGTCTGACGCTTTGGCAGAAGTACCTGGGACTAAGCGAGATCCATCTGGGATGGCTCAACTTCATCAGTGCCAACTGCCTTGGTGCCGCTCTGGGAGCCATCATCGGCGGATTCCTGGCCGACAAGTACGGACGCAAGTTCATCTACACCTACAACCTTCTGGTCTATATGGTCGGCGTGCTGCTGGTGATGTTCTCCGTCAACTTCCCCATGCTGCTGATGGGATTCCTCATCACGGGCATCTCTGTCGGTGTGGGCGTACCGGCATCATGGACGTATATCTCTGAAAGTTCTGAAATCCACAACCGCGGACGCAATATCTGCATCTCGCAGATGTCGTGGGGATTCGGACCGATGTTCATCCTCCTGCTGGGCATGTGCTTCGCTCCTGGGGGCTATCTCTTCAGTTGGGTGGAAGCCATCGCTCACGCTATCGGCGGTGCCGACCTCAGTGGCGACGCACTGAATGTCTTCAGTTCACGCGTGGTCTTCTTCTCGCTTTTCGTTGTGGCGTTCATCGCATGGAACATGCAGCGGAAACTCGAGGAGAGCAGCGACTGGAAAGAGAGCAAGGCGGCTGCCAAGGCTAAAGGCGAGGACACAGGACTGCTGCACGCTTTCGGAGTGCTCTTCTCCAACAAGGTGGCTGTGCGCACCGTTTGTTTCCTGGCTGCCATCTACCTGACTTGGAACCTCGTGGCATCGGTGATGGGATTCTTCCAGCCCCACATCTATGAAACTGCCGGAGGACTGAGCAACGAATATGCCAACATGCTGAGTTGTGTGGGATGGGCCATCGTGGTGGCTATCACCTTCGTCCTTTCTTTCTTCATCGACCGCATACCACACCGAGTGCCTTATATCCTCGGACTGGTTGCAGCCCTGGCCACTTGGTTCGTCATCATCAAGGGTGTCAACGGCATGGGAAGCCTCTGGGCTTTCTCCATCCTCTGGGGCATCAACGGCGGACTGTCGGTGCAAATCTTCTACGCACTGTGGGGAACAGAGCTCTTCCCTGCCAAGTTCCGTGCCGGAGCGCAGGGGCTGATGTTCTTCATCGTCCGCGGTCTGTCGGCCATCTGGGGACTAGTCTTCACATACATCTATGGCGAGAACGGTGAAGGATTCACCGTGGCAGCCTACTGCATGATTGGTCTGTTGCTCATTTCCTTGGTGGTGGGTGTCATCGGTGCTCCCAACACACGAGGCAAGTCGCTCCAGCAAATCACACGCGAACGCTACGGAGAGGATTTCTAATCCCCCTACCCTCTCTCGCAATGAAAAAAGTCCACAGTTTCCATGCTGTGGACTTTTTTCATGTAGCGACGCGACGTGTCGCATCGAAACCAGCCTGAAAGGTCAATATCATTAACGGCCTGAAAGGCCAATATCTCCCAGCCCATAGCAAGTGAATATTCATTGATATATCAGCATCATATCATCCGTATGGCTTTATCCCGTAGGGATTAGATATTGTAGCCCCACATACAGACATGCCGTAGGTATGTCGAAATGTGGGGAATGATAAGGGGCGCAGAACAAGCATGCCGTAGGTATGCGACAGACATAGCAATGAATGTCGATCTACCTACGGCAGACTTATTCACCAACCTCACGAACACCAGCCATACAGAACTACCTACGGCAGTTCTGTATGGCTGGCTACAATCTCTCATGCCTAACGGCATTTTGCCATGCGGCATAGTTGCCAAAGTTCAAAATTGATTGACTGTGGCGGACGCGACACGTCGCGTCCCTACATGTGAACGGAATCCATAACGCCTTTTATCGAAGACATAATGTTTGTTTTTTAGATAGCGCGCGGCATTGCCGGTGTGCGGGCATGGGTTATTGAGGGTTGACGATTTGACGGGAGGGTACGCAGGCTTCCCAGCCTGCGACGCGTCTGGAGGACGCGCAATCCATCATCGCAGGCAAGATGCCTGCGTACCCCGCAATGCGCTTTCTGACGCATTCGCCATCCGAACAAAAAAACGACATTCAACAACGAACAAACGCTGCGACCTCCAAGATGCCGCAGCGCGTTTGTTAACGAAATCTTAAAAGCACATCAAAGACCCTCTATTTCTGTTTCTGTCAAGCCTGTAGCCTCAACAATCACGGCAATAGGAAGCCCCATTCGCTTGAGATTACGCGCTGTATCACAAATTCCTTCTGCACGGCCTTTCAACTTGCCTTCGACGAGACCTTCTGCACGGCCTTCTGCACGGCCTTCTGCACGACCTTCCGCACGGCCTTTCTCCTCGCCCTGCATGAACTGACCTGTCATCACAGCCAGCGTGTCGCGGTAGTGCTTCACGTCGGTCTCGTACTGGCGGCGTTCCTCGGGCTTCAATGCCGCCACCTCGGCTATCTCGCCCAAGCGGGTGAAAACCGCGTCCTTCGCAGCCCACGGCATGCGGTCGAAAACATCCATGTGCTTCAGCACGTAAATCATCCTGTCGAAGTCGCTCTCGCAATCCTCCTCCCGTTTGGTGAAGCAGGGCAGCTGCAAGTAAATGAGGCGAACCTTGTCGGAGAAGACGGTATGCTCCTCCATGTCCATCAAGGCCACGTCGATACGGAATTTCTCGGAGTCGCTCAACTGGAAGTCCATGAACGCCACCAAATACACGGCCTTGAGGTCGTAACGCCACTCGCGACCACGCTCGCCCTGCTCCACGATGGCACGCGCGGCGTAGTAGATGCTGCGCTCCTTGAAGTAGGGCTGGTAGCGGTTCTGCATCTCAACAATGATTTTCTCGCCCGTCTCCGTCTCGCACAGCACGTCGTAGATCAGCGAGCGGTCGCCGTCGTAGATGCCGATCTGCTCCTTGTCGAGGAACTGGAGGTCGGTGATGCTGCGCTCGTCCTGAAGCAACGCGTTGAGGAACTTGATCAGTACCGGCTTGGACATCTCCTGTCCGAAAATGCGCTTGAAACCTGTGTCGGTAAATGGATTGATGAATCTGCCCATATCTGTCCTGATTAATTATATGACGTCTGATGCAAATATACACCATTCATCTGAAAGTTGCAAATAATTCAACGGGTTTCTTTGATTCAATAGTCAATAAAAGGCGGCATCCACTCGTTACGGTTCGTCTGCCCTTCCCTACTCTACCGACCGACGCAAGGTTGTGAAAATAGGTGCGCAGTTCGACCGCGACACCATGACCATCGGCGAGTATATCGTGGAGTAGGTTATGGGTTAGGGTTATTGAGGATTGGTCAATGGTCAATGATGATAGGGGGGTACGCAGGCTTCAGCCTGCGTACCCCGCAATGTGCTTTCTGACGCATTCGCCATCCGAACAAAAATACAACATTCAAAAGCGCAAAAAAACGCTGCGACCTAAAACTCGTTCTTTCGTTTATAACGTGTTCTGAAATGAGAACCACGCAACTCATTTAACGTTCTTTCGTCCCACTGACCGCTCTCCCACAAATGGTTCTTCTCTTCATCTATCTGTTGACTATTGTTCTCTCAGCTGCTCTAAAGCAACATCTGACTAGTATTTGCAATGAATTGATGACAGGCATATAAGACATATTTGCGCATCCAACGCAAATAGTAGCCATACCGATAGACGTAGTCCAGATGATAGAACATCCTGCGACGGATGCGGTAGGAACGGTAGTGCGACAGTATTCCGAGGAAGGAGTTGATTGAGCTGCGCAGCTGTTCGGGTGTATTCTTTTTGTGCAGCAATCGCACTTTCGCCTCCATACGCCGCAGCGAGACGTTGTGGACATACCGTCGGCGCGGTTTCAGATACGCCCCAAGGAACCCCACTCCGAGACGCACGTCGCAAATGACCGTCTTCTTCTCATTGACCTCCAGTCCCAGACGGTCGTTGAGGAAGGTCTTCAGGGACATGGCCACACGGCGCAACCAGTCTTTATCGGCCGACACCACATAGAAGTCATCGACATATCGTCCGTAATGACGGCAGTGCAGATTCCGCTTCGCGTATTGGTCTAGTTCGTTGAGATAGACATTGCTGAAGAGCTGGCTGGTGAGGTTGCCTATAGGCAGTCCGCATCCCGAATTACTATAGAACAGGCTTTTGTCTCTCGGCAGTCCCTTCCATTGCAGAGGTGTGCCTCGGCGAAGGCATCCTTCCACGGGATTGAGCATGACGATGGTTCGTGTCAGGTATTCCACGAAGCCCATGTCCACCTTGTCGCGCCATTTATCGTTCTTACCCTTCGTCACCTGGTGGCCTGCCATTCTCCGCAGCGAGGCGAGTATGGTGTCGAGGAGTCGTTGTCGGTCGATGTGCATGAAGTAGCCACGGATGTCCATCTTCAGTACCCAGCAGGGCTGCGTCCAGTTCTGGCTCTCTCGGCGGATGTGCTGTTCCAGACGGTTGATGCCGAAGTGCGTGCCCCGCCCCTTGATGCAGGAATAACTGTCGTAGATGAAGGTACGCTCCAATGTCTCGTGCGTGTAATTATAGTAGAGGTGATGCACGATGCGGTCGCGGAAGTCTGCGGCGAACACCTCGCGCAGCTTCGGGTCACGGATGAGGAAACACTGGCTGGCTCGAGCCTTGTAGCGGCGTTCCCACAACTCGTCGCACAGTTCCGTAAGGTTCTGCTCCAGCCGTGCCTCGAAGCTGAGGACGTAAGGCTTCTTCCGCTTGTGCCTGCGGGCATCGTAGAAGGCCTGATAGAGGTCGTAGAGAAGTTGTTCGCGGCTGAAAGACATTGGGAAAGGTTTATGGAGGAGACACCATACATGCTTCAAGCAAGATAAGTGCTGAACGCGCACAGGCCGAACACTTTGACCGTTGTTGCGGTTGTTGTTGTTCCTGATGATGTTGCCAGAGTTGAAGTTCAGGTTGTACGCGTTGTCGGAGTTGTTCGTGTTGAGCGAACGCGACCAGTAGTTGCCGTTCGAGCCCGCGTTGTTGAGACTCGTGTCGTTGCGGTAGCCCGCTGCGGGCAGGAAGAGACAATCGGAGCGGCAGTCGCCTGATCCGGATGCGGGCAGGAATGGCATAAACCAAGCCTCGCGGACATCGCTTTGCTTTTTCACAGGAGGTGGAAGTCTCCCATGACGGGCTGCCTATGAATTTACCATACGCTGTGTGCCGTATGGTGTCCCTCGTTTCGTCATATCATCATTATCAATTTTTGGCGTATTTCAGACAAGAACTCCACGCACTCCATCGGGGTGTGACGGTGGACATCGTAGGCAATGATGCTGCGCATGATATCAGTCAGGCGAAGGGAAGGTAATGGATGGCCAATGGGTGAAGAAGTATGCGAATGGCCATTCTTGCGCGAATTGGACTCCTTCGCCTCAGGCAGCGACTGCTTCCATGCCTCATATTCTTTCTGCATCAATTCGGGGCTGTAGCCGTCTGGAAGCAGCGAGTCGGAGAGCACGAGGTCGAATGTCTTCTCGTCAATCCTCACAAGCTCCGCGCCGGTGGGGACTGAGCCTTCCAGGTTGGCAGCAGGGCACCCAATCAAGGCTACCGAATCTTCGATGTCCTTGAAGAGAGTGTGTGTCACCTTGAACTCGCGTACAAACCGTTGCCACAGCCATGCGCTCCACTCATAGGCGTGACAGAACGTGCCTTCGGCATATAGATGGATGACGCGAGCCGCAGCCATGTCAGGGCGTTGCTTCTCCACTTCGACGATGTCTTTTATTCTTGCCAT
This sequence comes from uncultured Bacteroides sp., assembly GCA_946628545.1. Classification (GTDB taxonomy): domain Bacteria; phylum Bacteroidota; class Bacteroidia; order Bacteroidales; family Bacteroidaceae; genus RUG11857. The sequence continues at coordinate 40,221 of CAMOWU010000015.1, forward strand.
AGTTCTTTTCTTTTAATGTTTGCTGCGTTACTTTTCCTCTACTGAGGTGCTTTGGGGGCGGGGCGTGCCTTTTGTGAGGCACGCTGTTCACCCGCACCCGAAGCACCTCGTATAGGAAAAGTATTTGTTGTTCGGCTCAGTTGTTTGTCTTTCGGCCGAGAGACTTAATTCTGAACGCGCACAGGCCGAACACTCTGACCGCCGTCGCGGCTGCCGTAGCTCCCGAAGACGCCGCCAGAGCCGAAGACCAGGTTGTACGCGTTGTCGGAGTAGTACGTATTGAGCGAACGCGACCAGTAGTAGCCGTACGAGCCCGCGTCGTCGAGACTCGCGTCGTAGCGGTAGCCCGCTGCGGGCAGGAAGATGCTATTTCCATTGCTCTTGCTCGTTATCAATCTGCCATTAACGCCACCCTGCGTCGTCCACTCATCCGTAGTGTATTCGCTGTTGATGAGCTCATCGAGTTGTTCCTTGCTTGGCATCTGCCAGCCGCTCCCCCAATTCGCTGTAGCCGCATCGTCCTCAGGAAGCAACTCCCTCAAACCGCTTTCGAGGTTGTACCTGTTGTAGTCTGAGTCAAAGTAAGTGCTCCAGTTGTATGTTTCTTTCGCCTCTGTCTCTCCCCAGGCGTAGTAGCCGCCGTAGTCCTCGGGAGACTCCGCGCCCACGTTCATGTTCGCCCAAAGCGTGCCTGAGGGCAGTCCAAGGTCGATGGCCTCAAGGCCTTCGGGGGTTTCAGTGGTGGGCTGCTGTGGCTGCTCATCCACCACGGTCGGGTCGTAGCCGTCGTAGAGGTTCGACTCCACACCGGCGGCGAGGAAGGCGAGGTTGGTGGCATCTGCCATCCACTCGGCGATGGTCGGGAAGGCGAGGTTGAGGCGAACACGCTCCTTCGGCCAGCGCCAGAGGTAACTGGTCCTGGTCTGCTCGTCGTAGTACTTGCCGGTCACCAACACCTGCGGAACAGCGCCGTACTCGGTGCTGGCCGTGATCTGGCGCTGGCCTTCCACACCGTTCACCTCAAGGATGAAGGGCGCGCCATCCTCACCGATGGTGAAGTCTTCTGGCACGTCGATCTCGCAGGTCACGAATGACACGTTGTCAACACCATCGTTTTTGCCTTGGGCCTTCCTGTTGGTGTTGATCATGATGTCCTGGTCGTAGCCCATGGCGGCATGCAGTTCCTGACCGCCGAAGAGTGGCAGGGCCTCACGTCCGCCAGTATAATACAATTTGAGGGGCAGCACGGCACCCACTGCCATCAGCGTGACGTTGGCCTTGCCTGTGCCTGTGGCGTACTCCACCTTGACCACTGCGTCGTTGAAGTCGAAGTCGTCGGTCGAGCCAAGGTCCTCGAAGGCGATGGTGACGGTCGATAACTGTTCGTCGCTGTAGGTGGGGGCTTCGGTCGGTGCGCCATCAGCGGCATCGAACTTGGCTGTCACTTGTTTTTTGGAGGCCACCTGGGCGGAAAGGGACTGGCGGACCTCACCGTTGTCAGCCACGCAGTAGATGTGCTTCGTGGTCTTGCTGACACCTACTTGAACGGTGGAGGTGCCGCTGGCGCTGAGGTTCTCGAACTTGCCCAGGAGCGAGGAACCCTTGCGACTCGGAACACCGTCATAGACGCGGAGCGTGTAGTTGCCTTGCATGTCGGTCACTGAAGACTCGATGGTCAGGGTCTTCTGCGTGTTGAAGTTCTGGTCGGGACTCACCTGGCCGAAGACCTTCACGAAATTGGCTTGGTAGTCGGCGGTCTTGTCGGCGCCAACCACGTCATCGTTTGAACAGCTGCTGAACATCAGTGTGCCCAATGCAGCCACAATGACGGAATAGAAGATTCTCTTCATGTTGATAAACAAGAATTATTAGTCGCGCTACCAAGACCCCGAAATAGCTGTAAATGTATGGATACAGAAAAAGCGTGGGCCTTTGTTTTTGATTCACTTGCGTAAAGGTATCGCCAAACACCGTCATAGAAATGAAAAAGAAACATAGTACCTCACGCTGTCAGATATATAAAACAGCGTGAGGCACACACTGCAGCATATACCAACAGATGAGCGTCTTTGTTGTCTTCATCCTTCTATGAGTATTATGAAATTGGCGATTTCTTACACAAGGATGAAAGCAAAAAACGCTTTCCTGGCCAGTTCGGATAAGCGTGGCACAAGACCACTCCGCCCAAATGACACCGCAAATATAAATAAAAAAATGAAAATAAAAGGAAAAAGAAGAAAAAAATGTAAAAAAAACTCAAAGGGAAGTTAAAGGGGAAGTTAAAGGGGAAGTTAAAAGGGAAGTTAAAATGGGAGTGAAAAAGGGAGTGAAAAGGGTTATGGGTTATTGAGGGGTGACGATTTGACGGGAGGGTACGCAGGCTTCCCAGCCTGCGACGCGTCTGGAGGACGCGCAATCCATCATCGCAGGCAAGATGCCTGCGTACCCCGCGTTGAAGTAGAAGGTTCGGCATTCCTGCCGAACACTATAAGGCTTTCAGCACGCAAGTTTAAGGGAATGGGCATTCCTAATGATGTCATAGCCAAAGCCACAGGTCTGACAGAGGCGGAAACAGAGCAACTCTGACTACCTTACTTCTATGTTACTGATGAAGAAAACGATACTTTTATATGGCTGACAACTGAAAAAAGTGTATATTTGCAAATAGTTTAGTAAAGCCAAGTCATTATGGGAACATACATCAACTTAGGAAACGAGGGGTTCAAGTCAATATTGAACGGTGAATATGTGGACAAATCAGGGCTGATTCGTGTCATCAACGCCACACTCAATTCAGAATCGCGCTACAGCTGCGTCACTCGATGCCGACGATTCGGCAAGACGATGGCGGCAAAGATGCTGTGCGCCTACTATGACCACTCCTGCGACTCACATGAATTGTTCGCCAATCTCGAGATTGCCAATGACCCTTCGTTTGAGAAGCATCTCAACAAATACCCGGTCATCTATCTCGACATGACAAAGTTCACGACAGAGGGAACGCCTAAAGAGGAGCTGGTGGCGACCATTAAATCCGAGCTAATGGCAGAAATGAAGGCTGTCTATTCTGATGTGCCCTTAGATGGGAAGGACAAACTCCTGGATGTGCTTTACGCTATCTCTACGGCAAAGAAAGAAAAGTTCATTATGATTATCGATGAATGGGATGCCATTTGTCGTGAACTCCTGGGAGATAACGACGCCATGAAAGAATACGTGAATCTTTTGCGAAACTTGTTCAAAGGCATGCTGCCCGACATGGTCTTCGCTGGAGTCTATATGACTGGCATTCTACCCATCAAGAAATACAACACACAGTCGGCACTCAACAACTTCTGGCAATACACGATGATCCAGCCTATGCGGCTCGACAAGTACTTCGGATTCACAAAAGAGGAAGTACACCAACTCTGCCTGAAACACAACATGGACTTCGACGAGATGGTGAAATGGTACGACGGATACAAGATCGGAAATGAGCCTTCTATGTTCAACCCCAGTTCGGTGGTCAAGGCACTTGCATGTGGAGAATGCGACAGCTTCTGGGCTACCACAGGCGCGTTCGATGCTGTCGCTGACTACATCAAGATGAACTATGAGGGACTGAAAGACGATATCATCTTTATGCTTGGCGGAGGCAAATGTCCAGTTGACACTACGGGATTTGAAAACGATATGGCTGAAGTGAAGAACAAGGACGATGTGTTCACCGTACTCATACACCTTGGATACCTCTCATACGATAAGAACGAAAGGAAATGCTACATACCGAACCGAGAAGTGGCTGGTGAAATGGTCAACGCCGTGAAGCGCAACAACTGGAAGGAGGTATCCAACTCCATAGAAAACTCAAAGAAACTACTTGAAGCCACACTCAACGGCGATGAACAGGCGGTGGCTGCGGGCATCGACGCGGCACACGACGACAACACCAGCATACTATCCTACAACGACGAGAACTCGCTATCATGTGTGATCAATCTCGCCTACTACTATGCCAGAAACGACTATATACTCTTCCGTGAACTCCCTACGGGAAAAGGATTTGCCGACATCGTCATGCTGCCGCGAAAGAACGTGGACCAACCGGCTCTGGTCGTGGAACTGAAATACAACAAGGATGCAGACACCGCCATCAACCAGATCCACCGCAAGCAGTACCCCGCCAAGGTGGCTGAGTACACGGGCGACATCCTGCTCGTGGCCATCAACTACGACAAACAGACCAAAACCCACTCCTGCAAAATCGAAAAGTGGAAGAAGTAGTATGAACCCAAATCGGTCATTAGGGAAAGCATAGGCAGGCTAAAGCATGCGCCATGCGGATAAAGCGATGAAGGCTTGGCCTTCATGATTCTCTAATTCATGATGATTTTGACCACCATGTGGTCACTATATTTGCTCTGACTTACGTTTCATAAGATTTGTGTGTCGCAATAAATAATTCGATAATTCTATAATTCATGAGAACAAAAACTCTAATGACCAATTTGGGATGAAAAAATGCGCCCTGCTCTTGCAAGGCGCATTTTCTTTGCGGCATGGTCAATTTCCTAAATATCTTACTTGGGCAGATTGAAGGCACGGCTCATCTCCGCCATCTGCTCGTCGCTCATACCCTCGGGAGTGAAGCCCATACATTTGGCGCTGATGTAGATCTTGGCGCTCTTGCTCAAGACATCAATCTGGTCGAAAGCATCCATCACGTCAAGCCCCTGGGCAAAGACACCATGCTTCTCCCAAAGCACTACATCGTAGTCGTCGAGTTCCTTCAAAGTGGCATCGGCCAACTCGTTGCTGCCGGGAAGGGTGTAAGGAATAATGCCCAGACCCAGCGGACAGAAGGCCTTGGTTTCGGGAATCATGCTCCAGAGGATCTTCGTCAGCACGTCCTTGCCCAGCATCTCGCGGTTGTGGCTCATGGCTACCAACTCAATGGGATGGGTATGCACGGTGGCTTTGTAGTTGGATCCTTTCTCAATCAAGTGGTTGTGGACGGTGAGGTGGGAAGGCAACTCACTGGTGGGGTTAACGGGATTGTCGGCGATGATGACGTAGGATGCGCAGTCGTCGAGGATGCGGATCACAGAACCATTGTCCATCGGCCAGCGGGCAAGGTCGCGCATACGCTTGCCTGTACCTTTGCAATAGAAATACTTGCCTTTGAGGCAAGGCAGGGTGATGCCGATAGGTTTGACCTCACTGATGGCTGGCATCTGACGGATCTCATCGTCGATGAGGTCGGTGATATTCACTGTGATGTTGCCGCCGTTACGCTCGGCCCATCCATTGGTCCAAAGATAACCTGCCACCTCGGCGATCTTCATCACCTCGGCTTTCAGGGCAGGACGATTGTCTAAAATACTTTTCATATTGTTGATTTTTTGGTAGTTTCAAAAATTACTTGTTATATTCGATAAATCTTGTTACGCTACTATCTTTATTAACTCTTAACTCTTAACTCTATCCAACTCCCCTCCCCTTCGAGGGGAGGGGCAGGGGTGGGGTCTTTTCTTAACTCTTAACTCTATCCAACTCCCCTCCCCTTCGAGGGGAGGGGCAGGGGT
>CAMOWU010000016.1 GCA_946628545.1 uncultured Bacteroides sp.
CTGTCGGTGCTGGCGACTCGTTCACGGGTTCTTTCTGCGCTGCCATCCTCAGTGGCAAGCCTGTGGCTGAAGCCCACAAACGGGCTGTTGAGGTGAGTGCTTTCGTCTGCACCCAAAACGGTGCGATGCCCACATTGCCTCCAGAACTGCTCAAATAACTCAATTGAACTTTAGCAAGTGAGAAATCGGCCTGAAAGGCCAATATCTCTTAGCCCAGGGCAACGCCCTGGGAATAGGTAACACAAACAACCAGCGCCCTGTAAGGGCAAAATCATTTCTTTTATTCATGATGCTACCCTTTCAGGGCGATTCTATCAGCTCATATTCACTTGTTAAAGTTGAATTAATTCAACTTTCGCAGATGCGCCACGAAGGGGCAATTTTCCTAAAACTGCAACAAATAAAAGCGGGAATGCAAGTCACTTGCATTCCCGCATATCGTATGGGCGAAATCATGAGACGCAGATACTACCATTGCTGGTCCCAGTTGATTTCCTCTTTTCCGTTTTCATCCAAGTTGTTCCTGGCGTTGGTGTCACCCCAGTCGTCCTGCGACACGGCGCATATATTTCCTTTTACGTCAACAGGGATAACCGTCAACTGAGGTGTGTGATATTTTAGCTTTGTCATATCCATTTCTTTTTATGTAAATCAACTCTTCTATTAATGGATTGTAAAATAATTCCCTATCTATAATGCAAAATTATGACAATCTTGTTGATTTTCCAAAATAATGATAGAAAAAAGTTCTGTTTTTATCAAAACATCGCGATTTCTTCGCTTTTTTGCGCAAAAAAAACTCTTTTTTTAGCTCCTAAAAGACTTTGGAGACAATTTTTTTTGGCGTTTTGATTTATTCTACTTAATTTTGTATTTTCAATTGCTCTTAGGAGGAATGAGTGTATGCTTGGCATACTTGTTGACATTAGGAATCACCAAAAACTTGAGATATATGAAATTGAAGACTTTTATATTATCAGTCATTTTGATGACTGCATGGATGTGCAGAGGTGTGGCTCAGAGTGGTGGTACTACAGGTACTGACATCACCATTGAGGGAAGTACTTGCTCTGTGTTGTATTCTGACTTGAATACCTCGGGTCCTTCCGGCACTTATTTTTCTTATTTGCGCCATAACCAAGTGCCAGTACAGATTATCAATGCCAATCCAATGGGCGGAGCAGGATACGCTGCCGTTGATTTAGAAAACGGTACGGGCTTTTTTGCACAATCTCATTTCGCCAACAATATGGTGTTCGCCGACAACCAACTGGAATTCTATCAGTTAAAGAATGGTTATAATGGCCAGTGCTTTGCGATTATTGCACCGAAAGGTTATCGCTTCACTCAGTACTATATGGATATATGTAGCAATCAGTATCCCAACAGAGCCACTGCCAATTCCGGCGCGAGAAATGCAGTGATTGAACGTTATACTTATAATGAGGGATCGAGTTGGCAAGTGACCACTTGTAGTGGGGAGTCGATGACGTTGACTGGTACCGACTCGGAGATCTTCAGCCATTCATTAGGTGCGGGATCCAACATCTTGTATTTCAAAATCACATACGTCAACAGCACGACGCAATGGTGTGTGCACATGAATAAACTCAAACTCACTTATGTGATGGATAAGGCGGTGGAGGAGACCATTCCCAACAGTGATGGCACGTCTGTACATACGGGTATTATCGATCTCGGCCAGCTTGCCCAACACACAACTGACAATAAGTATTTCTTCAACAAGCTTAATGTCAACGATTTACAGAATGTAAACATCATCGCCGATGATGGAACTGCATCCATGTCGCTTAAGGATGGCTACATCCAGGTTGGCAATGGAACGTATTACATCGAATCACCCAAAAACTATCGAATCACAGGGGCTACAGTCAACTTTGAGGCCAGAGGCGATGGATCAACAACTTATCAAGCGCTTAATTCTATCAACGAGTTGGTTTCTGGATCGAAATATCTGATTTCTGCCCAGTATGGTAGCACTACTTATTTTTTGAATGCCAATGGCGCTGGCACTGGAATAACAAGAGGTACAGATCAGACCACTGCCACAAGATGGACCATTACAAAAAATGGCGATAATTATACGATTTATTCAGAAGATAATCAGCGCTATTTGGGATTGACTACTAATTATGCCCTTACTCTGACAAACACTTATACTGAACGTTATTGCAATTGGAAATATTATTCATCTTACAACTGTTTTTATAATAATACCGCATACCAAAGCGGCTGGGGTACGCGTGAGTATTATTTATATTACAACGGTAGTTGGTCTGTTTCAAGAAACAGCCATGCTGAATTGACCTTATCGTCTGTCTCCTCAGTTCTTGCTTCTCCGTTCACGGCATCAGTCTATAACAAAGAAGGAACAGCCGTTGAGGGTTCAGTGAGTCTGACCACTGACAATGCGGGCAATAAGGGCTCTGTCAGTGTCAGTGGCTACAACAATGATGCCATTAAACTGACTGTGGAAGGGTTGGAAACAGGAAGCCTGGCGTCTTTCACGGTTGACCTCACCTTTGCTTGCCTTGACCCCTATATCACCAACATCGAGGTGGGCTATCTGCCACAGGGAGAGACGGCGGCTGTGAACAAAGTGCCGGTATCTGCCACTGACTTCAAATTCAACAACGGCAACAACATTGTGGTGCCCATACCCAGCACAGCCACTGAATCTCGATACCAACTCGTCTTCCGCAATGCCGACAACGAGAACAAGTCGAGCTGGTACGGCACGCCTTCTGGCAACGGACTGTCGTATTACTACCTTCCTGGTTCTGCGTTCGAGACCTCAGGAGCCACTACACCAGCACCCGATTGCCGCGTGAACATCGACCAGGCGGGAACAGTGGAAATCAAGACCTCCAACATCGAGACTTTGACCAATTCTGGCGGATACCTGACAACGTATGACTTCAACAAGAGTAATGCTGCCTATCAGACCATCAGTCTGGCCAACAATGCCACCAAGACCGTATATGTCTATAGCATCGACAAGCCGCTCTATAATATCTTGCCAGACAACAAGCGCACCAACACCCATCAGGCGTTTGCTTACTACAAAGCAGTGGTGCAACCAGTGAAAGTGGAGGAGGAACCCGTCATCACTGTCACACCCATCTACACGTCAACACTGAAGGTGAAGAATGTGAAGGGAGGTATCGCCGACGACAACGACCTCGATGAGACACATACCTTCTATGGCGTGAAGGTGACCAGTAGGGTTGTCGGTGGAGGTACGGGAACGGCATCAGGCTACCTCACCAGCACTCAGGTGATCAACGCCATTCAGGAGGAGATGCAGAAGAGTGACTACACTGCCACCACCTACGCTGGCGACCCGCTCCGCACAATCCTGTATGTCGATATGTCGTCGCTGACGACTGTCGCTGCATCAAGCACATCGGGAGAGGATCCTTTCGCAACCTTGATGAACGGAACGGCCGACAACTGTCTCTTCTTCATGCCTTCGGGTATGAATTATGTGGCTGGAAATGTCGTTACTGGTGGCGAGGGAGGTCAGGCTGCTGGCGACATCACCATCCGTGACCAGCAACCTTTCTACACACCCTACAACTTCCGTACAGGAACCAGAAAGGTGCACTACGAGCGCAAGATTACCGCGCCGGCATCGCATGGACTGACCACCGTGGCGCAAGCCACACTCATCATGCCGTTCAATATCCCACTCGATGCCAGCGGACACCTCAAGCCTGCATCCGACCAAGTGAACGAGAACCTTACCTTCTACACCATCAACAGCGTGGGTGAGGAATACACCGATGAAGAAAAACGGGAACTCGACATCGTGGGTAAGGCATATAAACTGCTGGCTGCACCCGTCACTACAGGGGTGGCTACAGCCAACACGCCCTATCACGTCACTTCTGCTGAAAAGAACGATGTCACTTCCTTTGTGGTGGAGGTCATTGGTGCCAACTTTGTCAAAACCAACACTCCGACAGAGATGACAGGTACCACTGGTACCATGACGGGATATGGCAACTACAACGGTGTGCGCAAGAACAAGACCGACAATATCCTCTACTACTCCAAGGAGTACTTCTGGAACTCTTCCACGCTCCAAAAGAGCAATACCGTGAAGTTCGCTCCGTTCCGCGTTTATTACACCACAACGGAAAGCACCGATGCTAATCTCTACGGACTCTGGTTCCTCAACGATGCTGTCCTCAACAGCGTCGAAGCACCTGGAGTGAAGAGTGGCGTGAAGGTCAGCGTGGCTGACGGTGCCATCCATGTTGTGGCTGGCGAGAACACCAATGTCCGACTCCACGACATCTCTGGACGACAAATCGCCAGTGAACAACTCAACGCAGGGGCTGGTGCCACCTACCAAGTAGCTCCTGGTGTCTATATTGTCAACGGGTTCAAGGTGCTGGTGAAGTAGGAATCGTAGATCGTAGTGAGATCAACCACGCAATAGCGTAAGATAGAAGGCGAAGAGCAAAAGAATCGACTATTCTTTTGCTCTTCGCTTAATTATTCGTAACTTTGGCTTCGCCGAAGTTACTCCCACTCGGAAAAGCAAAATAATTTTTTGCTTTTCGCTCGTTTATTCGTAACTTTGCACTTTAATTGAGAAAGAACATAAACAACGACGATAAAATGAGTATTGAAAGCAAGTTAACGGCTGGAGTGAAAGACGCCATCAAGGCACTCTATGGCCAGGAGGTGGACGACAAACTGGTGCAACTGCAGAAGACAAGGAAAGACTACGAGGGCAATCTCACCGTAGTGGCTTTCCCGTTCCTGCGCATATCGAAGAAGAAACCCGATGTCACTGCCACTGAAATAGGCGACTACCTGAAAGAGAACCTTTCCGACGTGGTGGAACGCTACAATGTGGTGGGCGGATTTCTCAACATCGTCCTCAACCAGGGCAGTTGGGTGGATATGCTCAACAAGATAACCACCACACCCGACTACGGCATTACCCCCGTGACTGATGCTTCGCCTTTGGTGATGATCGAGTACTCATCGCCCAACACCAACAAACCTCTGCACCTCGGACACGTGCGCAACAACCTGCTCGGCAGCGCGCTGGCACGCATCGAGGAGGCATGTGGCAACAAGGTGGTGAAGACCAATATCGTCAACGACCGAGGTATCCATATCTGCAAGTCAATGCTTGCTTGGCTCAAGTGGGGCAATGGAGCCACACCCGAATCCACTGGCAAGAAGGGCGACCACCTCATTGGCGACTTCTATGTGGCTTTCGACAAGCACTACAAGGCTGAATGCCAAGAACTCGAAGCACAGTATATCGCCGAGGGTATGGATGCGGAGGCTGCCAAGGAAAAAGCCAAGGCTGAGGCACCGTTGATCAAGGAAGCACACGACATGCTCGTCAAGTGGGAACAGGGCGACCCCGAAGTGCGCGCTCTCTGGCGCCGCATGAACGAATGGGTGTATGCCGGTTTCGATGAGACCTACAAGATGATGGGCGTGAGCTTCGACAAGATCTACTATGAGAGCGACACCTACCTGGAGGGTAAGGAGAAGGTGGAGGAAGGTCTGCAGAAAGGCATCTTCTACCGCCGCCCCGACAACTCCGTCTGGGCAGACTTGCGCGACAACGGACTCGACGAGAAACTGCTGTTGCGCTCCGATGGCACTTCCGTCTATATGACACAGGACATCGGCACTGCCAAGATGCGTTTCGAGGACTATCCCATCGACAAGATGATCTATGTGGTGGGCAATGAACAGAACTACCACTTCCAAGTGCTCTCTATCCTGCTCGACAAACTCGGTTTCAAATGGGGCAAGGACCTCGTGCACTTCTCCTACGGAATGGTGGAACTGCCCAACGGAAAGATGAAGAGCCGCGAGGGTACGGTGGTGGACGCCGACGACCTCATGGAAGAGATGATCCAAGAGGCCAAGCGCGTGTCGAAAGAGAGTGGAAAGTTCACCGACATGCCTGAAGATGAGGCCAACGAGATTGCACGCATGGTGGGACTGGGTGCCTTGAAATACTTCATCCTCAAGGTGGATGCCCGCAAGAACATGCTCTTCAATCCAGAGGAAAGCATCGATTTCAACGGCAATACCGGACCTTTCATCCAATATACCTACGCCCGTATCTCGTCTATCCTGCGCAAGGCGGCAGAGGCTGGCATCAACTTGCCTGAAGAAATCGCTACCGACGTGGAACTGGCGGAGAAAGAAAAGGTGCTGGTACAGAAACTCAATGCCTTCCCTGCCACCGTGCTCGACGCCGGCAACAACTACAACCCTTCTGGCATCGCCAACTACTGCTACGAGCTTACGAAGGAGTACAACCAGTACTACCACGACTTCAGCATCCTCAAAGAGGCTGACGAGCAGAAGAAAGCCATGCGACTGGTGCTCTCCAAGGCTGTAGCCAAGGTCGTGAAGACAGGCATGGGACTTCTCGGCATCGAGATGCCTGAAAGAATGTAATCAACTCCCCTCCCCTCGAAGGGGAGGGGTAGGGGTGGGGTCCTACCCACATCACCCCCCCTCCTCCTCTAAGGGGCAGGGGTGGGGTCCTACCCGCAATAACCACAACGCCCACAAAGCACAGAATCAGTATATGCTTACCTCTCCTCCTGATTACCGTCACGACACCGTGCTGCCGCTTCCTCTGGAAGTGACAGCCGATGCTTGGGCTGTGGATGCCGCATGCAGTGGCAATCCTGGAAAGATGGAATATCAGGGCATAGACCTCACCACAGGGGCGCAGCTCTTCCATTTCGGTCCAGTTCATGGCACCAACAATATCGGTGAGTTCCTCGCCATCGTGCATGCCCTGGCGCTGATGCAGCAACGGGGACTGAACAAGACCATCTATTCCGACAGCTACAACGCCATTCTCTGGGTGAGGAAGAAAAAGTGCAAGACCACTCTCGAACGCAATGCACAGACCGAAAGGCTGTACCAGATCATAGCACGCGCCGAGAACTGGCTCCGCACCCACACCTACACCACTCCCATCGTGAAATGGGAAACCGACCGCTGGGGAGAAATCCCAGCCGACTTCGGCAGGAAATAAAACGATTGAATCAGAGTATTCCGCAATTTCCGAGAAGCGCGATTGTTGCGAAAAATCCCGAATCCTCTGACAAAATCATCGAATCCATCGAGTAAAATGCGAGAATTCTTCAAGATGATGGGCAAGTATTTCGCCCCTTACAAGAAATACATTGGAGCCACCTTCCTGATGAACGTGCTGACAGCGCTGTTCAATGTGTTCTCTTTCTCCTTGTTGTTGCCTATCCTCAATATCCTCTTCGGTATTGAGCAGAAGCATTATGAGTTCATGGAGTGGGGGAGTGCCAACATCAAGGACACTGCCATCAACAACTTCTACTACTTCGCGCAGACGATGGTGGAGAATTACGGACCGTCGAACACGCTGCTCTACCTGGGCATGATGCTCGCGCTCATGACCTTCCTCAAGACGGGCTGCTATTTCGCCGGTTCGGCTTTCCTCATGCCTATGCGAACGGGTGTGGTTCGCGATATTCGCAATGAGATTTACAACAAGATCCTCGCCCTGCCACTCTCTTTCTTCTCCGAGGAACGTAAGGGCGATATCCTGGCTCGTGTCAGCACCGATGTCAATGAGGTGGATACTTCTATCACCAACTCGCTCGACACCCTCATCAAGAACCCTATCTTCATCATCATCTATGTGGGCACACTCATTGCACTGAGCTGGCAACTGACCCTCTTCACACTGCTCGTGGTGCCTTTCCTGGCTTACGGCATCGGTTTCATCGGACGTAAACTCAAGCGCACATCTCTCTACGCACAGAGCAAATGGAGCGACGGACTGAGCCAGATTGAGGAAACGCTGGGTGGACTGCGCATCATCAAGGCTTTCATTGCTGAGAAGAAGATGAGCCGCAGATTCCAGAAGGTCAACGACGAGTTCCGCAATGCCAACATGAAGGTCTCGATCCGTCAGGCTGCAGCGCATCCCGTCAGTGAGTTTCTCGGTACGGTCATGATTGTCATTGTGCTGTGGTTCGGAGGTACATTGATCCTTTCCAACAACTCACCCATCGATGCCAGCATGTTCATCTACTATCTGGTCATCCTCTACACCACCCTCCAGCCCATCAAGGACTTGTCGAAAGCCAGTTACAACATCCCCAAAGGCATGGCGTCGATGGAGCGCATCAACAAGATCCTCAATGCTGAGAACAACATCAAGGAGGTGGAGCATCCTATTGCCATCGATGGTTTGCATCAGTCGATCGAACTGCGCCATGTGTCGTTCAGCTACAACAGTTCCAGGGAAATCCTCCACGACATCAATATGACCATCGAGAAGGGCAAGACCATTGCGATTGTAGGACAGTCGGGATCAGGAAAAAGCACACTGGTGGATCTCATCCCTCGCTATCACGACATCACGGAGGGTGAGATACTGATTGATGGCAAGAACATCAAGTCGATGTCACTGCACTCGCTCAGGTCGATTATTGGAAATGTCAATCAGGAGGCTATCCTTTTCAACGACACGGTGTTCAACAACATCGCCTTCGGTGTGGAACACGCCACACAGGAGCAGGTGGAGGCAGCAGCCCGAATTGCCAATGCCCACGATTTCATCATGGAGATGGAGAATGGGTATCAGTCGAGTGTGGGCGACAGGGGTTGTCTGCTCAGTGGAGGCCAGCGTCAGCGCATATCCATAGCAAGGGCCATACTCAAGAACCCGCCCATATTGATTCTTGATGAAGCCACATCGGCGCTCGACACTGAGTCGGAGAAACTGGTTCAGGACGCTTTGGAGAAACTCATGCAGTCGCGCACCACCATTGCCATCGCCCACCGTCTATCCACCATCCGCAACTCCGATGAAATCTACGTCCTCCATGATGGACAGATTGTGGAAAGAGGCACCCACGAGCAACTTCTCGCACTCGGTGGCTACTACAAAAAACTCAACGACATGCAAGCGCTATAATTTAGACTTTAGGCGTTAGACTATAGACCATAGATATTTATAGAAGCTATAGAATCTATAGAAGCTATAGCTATGGAGCTAAAGTCTAAAGCCTAACGCCTAACGCCTAAAGCCTAAAGTCTAAAGCATCTATCTTTTCCTGAACAGGTTGATGCCCAGCCAGACAGCTGCGAGGGCAAAGATGATGGTGATGAGCAGGCTCGAGCTGTCCTTGAGCACGCTTGTCATCCAAATGCTGGCTCCTAAGCACACCAGCACAAGGATGAACGAGATGATCATCATCGTTTTACTGATTTTCCACATATCTATTTTCTAACGTCTAAAGTCTAACTAACGTCTAAAATCTACTTATTCAGTTTCCAGGTCACGCCGTCCTTGGTGTCCTTGACGATGAATCCCAGTTGGGCGAGGTTGTCGCGGATGAGGTCGGAGGTAGCCCAGTCCTTGTTGGCTTTGGCCTTGGCACGTTGTTCCAACAGCATATCAACCACCTTGCCAAAGGCTTCCTCGCGGGCGGGGTTGTTTTCGCCCGATGTCTCTTTCAGTCCGAGGATGTCGAATGCGAAGGAGTGGAACACCGTCTTGAGTTTGTCGAGGGCATCGGCTGTGATGGTCTCCTTCTTGTCCTGGATGAGGTTGATGATGCGGCAAGCCTCGAAGAGGTGGCTGATGACGATGGGTGTGTTGAAATCGTCGTTCATCGCCTCGTAGCATTTCTTCTCGAGTTCATCCACCCATTCCAGTTTGATGTTGCCGCCTTTCTTCGTTTCCAGTGCGTCGAGGGCGCGGTAGCCGTCGAGCAGTCTCTCCAGTCCTTTCTCGCTGGCCTTGAGGGCATCATTGCTGAAATCGACGGTGGAGCGGTAGTGGGCCTGCAGGATGAAGAAACGGATGGTCATGGGCGTATAGGCCTGCTCCAGGTTGGCATTGTTGCCGCTGAAGAATTCAGGCAATGTGATGAAGTTGCCGAGGCTCTTGCCCATCTTCTGTCCGTTGATGGTGATCATGTTGTTGTGCATCCAGTAGTGTACCATGTCGTCGCCCTGGCTGGCCACAGCCTGAGCGATTTCGCACTCGTGGTGCGGGAAGACGAGGTCGAGTCCGCCACCGTGGATGTCGAAGTGGTTGCCCAGGTACTTGCGTCCCATAGCGGTGCACTCGCAGTGCCAGCCAGGAAAACCGTCGCTCCAGGGTGATGGCCATCGCATGATGTGCTCGGGTTGTGCCGCTTTCCAGAGTGCGAAGTCGGCTTGGTTCTTCTTTTCGCCCACACCTGCCAGTTCACGTGAGTTGTTGATGATGTCGTCGAGGTTTCTGCCCGAGAGTTTGCCGTAGTGGTGGTCCTTGTTGTACTTCTCCACGTCGAAATAGACCGATCCATGACTGATGTAGGCATATCCGTTGTCAAGGATTTCCTGCACGAGTTGCTGTTGCTCGATGATGTGGCCTGTGGCATGGGGTTCGATGCTGGGGCGCAGCACGTTGAGCGCATCCATGGCGTCGTGGAAACGGTTGGTGAAGTACTGTGCCACTTCCATGGGCTCCAGTTCCTCCAGACGTGCTTTCTTGGCGATCTTGTCCTCACCCTCGTCGGCATCGTGCTCCAGGTGGCCTACATCGGTGATGTTGCGCACATAGCGTACTTTGTAGCCGATATGTTGCAGATAGCGGAACACCACGTCGAAAGTGATGGCAGGACGTGCATGCCCTAAATGAGCGTCGCCATAGACCGTAGGTCCACAGACGTACATGCCCACATGGGGAGCATTGATGGGTTTGAACAATTCTTTCCTGCGGGTCAAAGTGTTGTAAATCAGTAGTGGCTGTTCCATAATCTGTATGTTTTTTTTGTTGTTGTCGGATTAAAATGCAAAGTTACGAATATTCTTGGTATTTTAGGGAAATTGGGAAGATTTTTTGTAATGTCATTTTGGAGAGGGTGAGCCACCTTGGAAAAGTTGACCCCACCCCGCCCTTTGGGCACCCCTCCCCTTCAAGGGGAGGGGTGTTTTATACTGGATCGACGTCGAAGTAGATGGTGGCGCTCTTGTATTTCTGACGCATGGTGTTGTGGATGAATCTCAGGATTTCCTTGGCCTTGGCGAAAGAGGCGTTGGATTCCACCTTCAGGATGATCTTGCGGATATGTAGCGACTGCACGCGTGAAACCACTGGACGGTCGGGCCCCAGTACTCGCTGGCCGAAGGAAGCGCGCATGAGTGTCGTCATCTCTTGTGCCACTCCCTGTACGACGCTTTCATCGCGATGTTTCACATACACGTTGATGAGCCGGTAGAATGGTGGGTAGTGAAACAACCTTCGTTCGGCGATCTGGCTCTCGAACATCCCGATGAAATCGTTGTTTTTGATTTGTTCAAACAGCGGATGGTCGGCCTTTTTGGTTTGCAGGATGACCTTTCCGCGTCTGCCTTGTCGTCCAGCCCTTCCGCTCACTTGCACCAGCATGTGGAAGGCGCGTTCATAGCTGCGGAAGTCGGGGTAGTTGATGATGGTGTCGGCGTCGAGGATGCACACCACACTCACTCCGCTGAAGTCGAGTCCTTTGGTCACCATCTGTGTGCCGATGAGGATATCGGCCTTGTGTTCGGAGAAATCGTTGATGATGCGCTCATACGACTTACGTGTCTTGGCGGTGTCGAGATCCATGCGCAGAACCTTTGCATCGGGAAAGATTTTGCTGACGAGGTCTTCCAACTGCTCTGTGCCCACACCGATGCCTCTGAGGTCGCGTTCGCCGCAGTTGGGGCAGGCTGAGGGTATCTGGTAGGTGTAGCCGCAGTAGTGGCAAGTCATCTGATGCACGGATCGGTGGTAGGTGAGACTCACGTCGCAATGTTCGCAACGAGGCACCCATCCACAGGTGTGGCACTCCACGAACTGCGAATAGCCGCGTCGGTTCTGGAAGAGGATGACTTGCTCGTGTTGGTCGAGTGCCTCGTTGATGGCGTCGATGACCTCTTGGGAGAACGGCCCTTTCATTCTTTTCTGCTGTCGCAGGCGTTTGATGTCGATGAGTTGTATCTCCGGCAGTTCGATGTTCTTGTAGCGTTCTTTCATCTCCACATATCCCACTTTGCCGTTGGTGGTGTTGTGGTAGGTTTCGATGCTCGGCGTGGCTGTGCCGTAGAGCACTTTGCAGTTGCCCAACTGGTGGGCGAGCATCACGGCGCAGGAACGGGCGTGATAGCGTGGGGCAGGGTCTTGTTGTTTGTAAGATGCCTCATGTTCCTCATCGATGATGATCAGACCTAAGTTCTTGAAAGGCAGGAAGATGGACGATCGAACGCCTAAGATGAGTTTGTAGGGATGGTCCGACAGTTGTTTTTTATAGACTTCCACGCGTTCGGCATCGGGGAATTTGGAGTGATAGACACCCATATCGTTGCCGAAGAATTGGCGCAGTCGGTCGGTGATTTGTGTGGTGAGTGCGATTTCGGGCAGCAGATACAGCACCTGTTGTCCTTCGTCAATGTATTTTTTGATGAGATGGATATACACCTCGGTTTTGCCGCTCGATGTCACACCGTGGAGAAGGGTCTGCTGACTTGAAGTAAAACTTGAGCAAATGGCATTGAAGGCGTTCTGTTGCTGTGGATTAAGCTGGTGGATTTCAGCCAAACCCGTATCCTTTGCGTCATTATCGAGTCGTGAGGTGGTGACTTCGTATTGTGTCAGGACTTTTTTCTGTAGCAAGGTGTTGAGCACATTGCTCGTCGCACCTGTCTTTTTGAGCAGTAGTGCCCTGCTGACGGGGTATTTCTCTTCGCCAGTCACATCGTTGTCCTCGATATAACCAGATAATTGGAGGTAGCTGGCCACCATTTCTTGTTGTTTTACAGATCTTTGCAAAGCATTGAGCAAGGTGTTGAGTCGTTCGGGTCTCAGGTCGCCTGCCAGTCTGACCATGGTCTCTGTCTTGGGTCGGTATCCCACTCGTATGGATTCCTTCACACTGACCAACCCCTTGCTCATCAGTGAGTTGACAATCGGAAGGATGGCATTGATGCCACATGCTTTCTGTAATGCGGAGATATTGATTTCCTTCTCCCTTTCAACGACATTGAAGGCGATGTTCTCGCGTTCGGTCAGGGGTGTTGTCGCCTCGTAGTCATCGTTGAGCACAATGGTGGTCTCGCTCTCCAGTTTCATGCCTGCCGGCACTGCCGCCTTATAGACATCGCCGAGTGTGCACATATAGTAGTCGGCTATCCATCGCCAAAGTTGCAGTTGATGGCTTGTGACCACGGGTTCTGTATCGAGTATCTCCATGATGTCCTTGGCTTGCACGCCGCTGTTGTTCTGTTGGTGGATGTCGAGGATGATGCCTGTGTAGATTTTTTTAGCGCCAAACTGCACCACTACGCGTTTGCCCACAGCCAGTTGGGCGTTGAGCGTTGGCGGCACGGAGTAAGTGTAGGTGTCGGCTAATGGGAGCGGAAGAATAACGTCGATAAACATAGGAACGCAAAAATACACCTTTTTTTCGACATATTATTTTTTTCATGGTTGAAAAAGTGGAATTGGGTGGGTTTATCTGTCTTTTGACGCATGATGCGTGGGATTATGTGCGATGGGCGACCCTTTCAGGGTCGTGTGCACCCACGGATCGACCGTCATTATAAAATAAAAAAAGAAAAGTCCCTGAAAGGGACTCCTCTTTATTTGATAGGCGCCTTCTTTGAACCTCCAAACGACGTGGTAGATGCGTTTTGTATATGCATGTGATTTCCTATTGTCTTTTCCGATATTGATTATCGAACCAATCGTTTCATAGTGCGTACAGTGCCATCAGAAAGCAGCTGTCGTTCAATGATGATGCCTTTTTGTGTTTCAGAGGCTTCGATACCGTTGATGGTGAATCGTTTCACACTCATGACTTCAGGTGTGCTCTCGATAGGCCCATTGATATTCGTGGAGTATGGTGTCGTTTGTTCGTTGATACTGATATTGCGGTCAGCATCGATCGTGAAGGTGTGGATTTTGGCACCGCCTTTTACGTGTACGATTGCAGGGATTGTCTCCCTGTCGTCTTTTGTTCCGAAATAGAAGTGATATGTTCCGGGCTTGACATCGTTCAGTTTCGCTACTTGCTGGTCGTTGTTGGTATAGCCATAACCAGGATCCATCTCTGTGGTCATGAGTCCTTCATAGAATTTGGAAAATGACTTGTCGTCGTTATACACATATATACCCAATTTCCCCTTGAAAGTTTCTGGATGGTTGTTGTAAAGATAGGTTGGTGTGATCACTATATCCTCTTTACTCACTTCCAGTTGATAGTTATTGCATATCCAGTATGATTCAAATGACTCCTCTGTTCCTGGCTCCTCTTGACACTTATAATTCCAGATCATGTCTTGGTTGCTGTTGAAGTGTGAGGTCACAGACACGCCGAATATACCGGTGGGGTTGAGGTCTGCGAAATTATAGTATCCGTCGCCTTCGCCGTCCCATCCCCAGTTCACTCGAATTTTGCCTTCCTCATCGTATCCGTCGAAAACGAAAGCATGTCCTCCAGTATTTGGGTCAGTTCCACTGTAAAGAATAGGTCTTCCATGGTCGAGGGCATCGTATATCATTGCCATCCAGTCCTCGTTGGAATGATAGTCTCTTGAAGCCAGCTTCAGTGCATAGGGGTCAAATCTCATATTGTTGATCATTCCCTGTGCGGCGTCAATCAATGTCGTACCGCTTGCACTTTCCTTGTAATTCATGTGGCATGCAAGGCCGCAATCATACATCAGTGTGGCAATACCTATCTTCTGGTTGGTCGTCAAGCCCATGTCGGGATACCAGTCTCTGTATTCTCCCCAAGTGTATGTGGTGTTCAGACTGAGCCTGAATTGGCTCTGGCTGTTTTCTTTTGTATAGTAGCCTTTTCCTTTGCTGCTTGCCGGATACTGTAGGTAGTTGAGGATTTGTGCCAAAGCTGTTGCAACACACCCCACCGGAGCGTTCTTGCCGTTGATTTCGGGCGTTTTGTAATTATACGGGCTACCTTGTCCCCACCGAGTGGTGAGCATCTGTTCTACCGCCTTCTCTTTTTTGTGCTGTTCTGCTATTTGCCCGTTTTCTTTTTTTATGGCAAGTGATTCGTTGATGGCTTTCAACCACCAGTTCAGCGCTTCATTGCTCTCCGGGAAATCACTTTCCGACACACCGAGAATGGCAGGGAACTGTTCGTCGTGACTCACTACGGCAAAGCCCTTTTCCTTGATGCTAAACACGCTTAATTCATCTGAGACCTTAATTTTTTCGGGTTTCAGACCGCTGCTTTGATTCCTGGCATTGGCAAGGTTCTCCCCTCTAAGCTGGATGATGGCGTCCATTGCTATTTGTCGCATCGACTCCTCGTTGCGATCTTGTGCGTTGGAGAAGATCGAGAATGCCATGAGAATAGGAAGAGTGAATATAAACTTTTTAAGCATGAGTTGTTTGTTTTTCATTTTGTTAGAAAACCTAAAGAAACGGTTTCGGTGCTTTTGCAAGCCCCGAATCCGTTTCTTGTTCATAATCATGTTTTAGGGAATGTAATCCCTATTCCATGATTCGTTGCATAGAGATGTCGCAAATATCGAAGTTTCCTGCTGAGACACGAGCTGCCCAGATGCTCGACTGGAAGTTGAGACCGTCCTTAGTGGTGAGAGTCAATGTTCGAGTGTAGGCTGACCCATCGTTCGACATACCGTAAAGATATATTGTTCCGTAGGCCTCATGTTCGCCAATGGGTTGTCCAGACTCGATGGTGATGACTCCCGTCTCCTCATCGTAAGTTCCTTTAACAGTTGATTCTGTATCCCAGAATCCTGTAATTTCAACTTCTGTCTCGCTATCTCCCACAAAGGCAATCTTCATCACGTATTCACCGGTGTAATCCTCTTCGTAGTATGAATACTCAGTTGCCTTATAGGATCCTTCGATGGTCAGCTGTGGCATTTCAGGTGTGGTGAACTTGACAACCTCGCTTTTAGCTGTCAGACCGCTCTTTGTGATAGCGTATGCCTGAAGAGTATAAGAGGTCTCGGCGGTGAGTCCGGAGATGGTCTTCTGATAGTTGGCGGCAACAGAATCCGTCTTGATGTATTGTACATCTGTTGAATCCGCTGCATTCATCAAGATGAATCCTTCCTCAAGAATGACGTCAATATTGTCGAAAGTGGCTGTGGCAGCGTAGGTCATGAAATCTACGACTTCACCTGTCACGCTTACGGTCGGAACAGTAGCGTTGGCATATTTGCCATCTATGTCAGCCTTGTCGTCCATCGTCTCGTTACAGCTTGCCAAGAGGCAGATTGCTGCAAAGCCGACAAATATGTTTGATAATATCTTTCTCATTATTATGCAAAGTTTTAATTGTTAGATGATATTCCTTGTTTATTATGGATTCTGCTCATCTTGAGAGATGTGTTCGTTGTTCTGGATTTCACGTCTTGGAATCTGATAGGTCCAAAGCACATCGTGAGCAGGAACGGTCAACAAGTGTCCGGCAAGGTGATTGCTGCCTTCGTAGTTACGGTCGATACCCTCGTTCATACGTTTGAGGTCGAAGAAGCGGAATCCCTCACCCCAGAGTTCTATACGTCTTTGCAGTTCCACATCTTTGACAGTGACGGTAGCCTTGTTCCAGCTTGGCTGGCGCTCCGCCATCAGTTCCTTCAGTACAGAAGCGGCCTTGGCGCCATCTCCCAGATGAGCGTAAGCTTCTGCTTCGATCAGTACCATTTCAGGTGCGCGCATGTAGATATAGTCCATTGTCCAGTTGCCATCGTCGCCGAACTTGAGGTTGGCGTATGGTTTCTTTGAACCTGTAGTTGGTTGAGATGAGTCACCGTCTGGTCCGTTGAAGAGATCCTTTCTGTAGTCATCGTCTGCAATCTGTGAGTAGAGGCGTGCGTCGATGAGTTTTGTGCAATAGCCGACACCTGCATATCCAGGAGCGAAACTTGAAAGATGGCTGAAGAAAGAGGCGTATGAAGTTTGGGTTTCTGTGGTATGGTTGAAGCCCCACATCACGTCGCTTGCACCTACATTCATGAATCCGTCGTGCAGTTCCTCGAAGGTGCGCAGACCATAATTCTTGCGTGCTTTGTTGGCGGCGTCAGCAGCCTTCTGCCACTGACCTGTCAGCAAATAGACACGTGCGAGAAGTCCGTTGGCAACACTGGCGTCGATATAGTTCTTGCCACTGTCTCCGCTTGGACGAATGTATCCTGCCTCAAGCATTTCCACTGCCTTCTCAAGGTCGGACTGTGCTGCATCGAGTACTTCGCCAACCGTGTTGCGTCCAGTTGCTTCGGTGATTTCGTCTTGTGTTTTTCCGTCGCTCTCAAGATAGATGATAGGAACACCAGGAGCGTCTCTGTCGATCTCGCCTGAATTGTCCTTCTTCATGAAGTCTTGGAACATCTGGATCAAGTAGTAGTAGCTCATGCCTCGCATGGCGTATGCTTGTCCGGCAAGTCCTTTCTCTGCTACAGTTTCAGGACCGTCGGGGAAGAATCCGATAATCTCATTGGCCTTGGCGATGTTGGTGTAGAAGAGCTCCCAATGTTGGTAGGGGCGCTGCCACTGCTCGAGTCGATAGTCGAAGTCGTAGTCATAGATGAACCAGTGCGAAGCGTCGAATGCGATATCTTCCGACATGACTTCGAAGCAGAACAAGGTTGACATGAAACCGAAGTCGTCATGGCTCTCATTTCCTGCATGGTTGTACTCAACCATATATGACCACATACCATTGAGGAATGCTTCAGGGTTCTTGGCTGCAGCCTCACCGGCTTGATCAGGTGTGAGTACAGAGGTGTCTTCAGCGTCGAGGAAGTCGGTGCTACAAGAGTTGAATCCCACCGTCAGCAGCAATCCTATGCTTAAATATTTTAATGCTTTCATATCTTTCTTTTTTATTATTTTAGCTTGATGTATATTCATCTTAGAAAGTGAGGCTCAGACCGAATGAGCATGAACGGATTGGAGAGTATGGGTAACCCGTTGATCCAGAGAAGCTCTGGCGTGGGTCAAGACCCTTACGTCTTGATACCATCATGAGGTTTTCGGCAGAGAAGTAAACGCGCAGCTTTTCGAATCCCCAGTTAGAGATCAAACTCTTAGGAAGATTGTAACCAAATGTGAGGTTGGTGATGGCGAAATAAGAGGCTCTGGTCAGGAAGAAGTCAGAGTTTGCTTCGATACCAGCGTTGTTCTTGTCGTAGTAGAGAGCAGGGATATCCGTGTTGGTGTGTGTCGGAGTCCAACGGTCGAACATGTCCTTGTGGAAGTTGTGTCCTTTGTCTCCTGCACTCATCAAAGCAGCGTAGAAGCTGTCATTCACCCATCCGCCGAGTTGGAATGCAGTAGCGATAGAGAGGTCGAATCCTTTCCACTCCACCTTTGAGTTGATACCACCAGTGAGGTCGGGTATAGCAGACTTGCCTAACTCGCGCTGAGTGGCTTTGTCAGTGGTGTTGGCATAGCTGTCCCATTCGTTTTTCACCTCATACTCGCCTTCTTTCATGCCGGCAGCTTCAGCTGCTGTGATTTGCTTGCCGTCCTTGTAGTAGTGGTCTTTGTAAACATTATAGCGTGGTAAGCCGTTTTCGGGATCAACGCCTGCATATTCATACATATAGTAGTCGTAGAGTGAACCACCTTTCTTCCACCAGTAGCTGCCGCGTGCAAAGCCTTCTTCTGGTTTTCCATCAGGCAGGCGAGTGAGTTTGTTCTTGTAGTGTGTGAGGTTCAGACCGATGTTCCATTTGAAGTCGCGTGTCTTGATGGCGTCAACGTCCATGGTGAACTCTATACCATTGTTGCGCATGTCCACCTCATTGTGCCATTCACTGTCGGGGTTACCCACTGATGGTGGTAATGGGCGGCTGTAGAGCAGGTCGATTGTGCTCTTGATGAAATAGTCAAACTCTACGTTCAAACGATTGAAGAAGCGTCCTTCAAAACCAACGTTGAAGTTGCGGTTCTTCTCCCATGTCAGGTCTTTCATACCACGTTGTGCCTTAGACAGACCGGCGGCGCCATCAATGCGTGATACTGTGTAAAGGTCCATGTAAGCACGTATAGGGCTGATTTCATCGTTACCTTGTGTACCGTAAGAGATTTTCACCTTCAGGTTGTCGATGGCATCAACATTTTTCAGCCAAGGCTCTTCCTTCAGTCTCCAACTTGCTCCAATTCCGAAGAATGTGCCCCAGCGCTTGTGGTCGCCGTCGTAGAAGCGTGAAGAACCGTCGCGACGGAGGCTGAAGTTGAAGTAGTAGCGGTCGAGGTAGTTATAGTCTGCAATCAGGAAATATCCCTCACGCTCTGTTGAGTAGCGGTAGCTGGTGAGGTTCTGATACATCGTGGCGTTGGCAAAGTCAGGATTGTTGGCGTCAACGAAGTTGGTCATGTGCCCTAACATATATCTGTACTTCATTTCCTGGCTCTCGTGTCCGATGTTGGCATGAACTTCGTGGCCGTTGTAGTTGTGGCGCCAGTCGAGCAGTTGCTGGCCGTCAAGATGACCCGTACGGTCTGTTTCTTGATATCCACGTCCACCTACATTTTTTGCGTCACCACCGATAGGGGTCATGTACTCAACACTTCTGCTGTTGAAAGCGTCATAGGCGATGTTGGCAGTGAACTTGAAGTCGTTCAGGAATGAGAGCTCGAAGTATCCGCGAGCGTTGACGTTATCGCGTATCACCTGGTTCTCACCGGCTTCAGCGGCTGCCAATGGGTTTTGCTCAGAAGCGTAAGGACGCACATATTCAGTACCCCAGTCGTACTGGCGATTGCCATTTTCGTCTGTCCAAAGCGTACCATCCTGTTTGTAAAGATAAATAGGATAGATGGGCGCGATGCTCTGTGAGAACATGAAGATATTGGAATAGTTGCTATTCGTATTTCCGAATGTAGTGCGGTCGGTGTGTGAGAAACCGATGTTTGCACCCACTCTGACGTACTGTCCGATGTTTTGGTCGATTTTAGCGCGGGCGCTGAAACGGTCGAAGTCAGAACCTTCCATGTAGCCTTCGTCGCCAAGGTAAGTGGCTGATAAGTAGGTTTTTGTCTGATCAGTACCACCAGCTACGCTGACGTTGTACTCCTGGCGGAAACCATTTTCAAACGCATCATTTCTCCAAGTGTCGCCCCATTTGAGGTCCTTGGCGTTAGGATTGAGTTTGCCAGTCAGTGGGTCGATGATGGCATTGTCGGCAATTCCTTTGTAGATGTTGTATTGCAGGTTGCCGTCGATCAAGTGCTGTGCAGCATATTGGTTGGCTCCCATATATCCCATTTGGTCAACCAGGCTGTTGCGATATGCCTCGTACATCATCTCGTAGTACTCACCAGGATTGGTGATGATGTCGTAGGTGGGAACACCACGTGAGTTCCAGCCTAAACGGCCATCGAAGCTGACTTTCACCCTGCCCTGCTTACCGCTCTTGGTCTGGATGATGATCACACCATTGGCACCGCGAGCACCATAGATGGCGTTGGCTGCGGCATCCTTAGATATGGTCACACTCTCCATGTCTGAAACAGGAATAGAGTTGAGGGAACCTTCGAATGGCACACCGTCGAGGATGATCAGTGGAGATGTAGATGCACTGATAGAACCGATACCACGAATCAAGATTGAACCCACAGAACCTGGAGAGCCTGAACTGGAAGCCACTTGAACGCCCGCCACAGAACCAGCGAGTGCCTGGCTGATGTTTGAAGCCTGTACATTCTCCAAGGATTCAGCCTTGATGGTTTTGGCGGCACCCGTGAAGGAAGCCTTCTTTTGTGTGCCGTAGGCTGTGACAATCACTTCGTCGGTCTCAGTAGATTCAGACTCCAAACGAACGAACATCTTAGGTTTGGCAGCTACTTCGACACTTTTCATTCCGATGTACGACACTTTGATGCGAGAGCCGTTAGGAACATTGTTGATGGTGAAGTTACCGTTGATGTCGGCTGCGGCACCATTGCTTGTACCTACAACTATTACGGTAGCTCCAACTACAGGTTCGCCTGTCTGTGAATCGACGACCTTACCGGTCACGCTCTGGGCGAAAGCCATGCTGGCTGTCATGAGGCAGGCAGCAATGAATAACCATAATCTTTTTCTCATTCTCAAATTATTTAAATTAGTAATATATATTATTCTTTGCCTCTCACTATAATATATAATAATGTGTGTATTCTTACATCCTCAATGTTGCGGCACTTCTTTCTTGACTCTACTGCATTCATCTTCATGTTTCAGACAGTTTTCGCCGCCATTCTGTCACTTTTCAAACAGAAATTGAATGCAAGTTTACAAAAAACTAATAAAAAAATGAAATTTTTCAAGGCTAAAGATTGACTTTTTAACATTCAGCTAACAAAATGAAAGCAAGAAAGCGTTAACAAGGTGGAAAATTTACATAAAACATAACCTTTTGACACTTCGTTTTCTCTTTTTTACTTAATTTTATTTAATGAAAACATCTGTGGTGTTTTGTCATTTTGACACGATTACACTCTTGTTCCAAATCCTTTTGAATCCCTATCTCAAAATTACACTGACTTTCTGAAAAAGCCACCCTCCACCTATCCCGAATAATTATGCATCTTCACTACTGGTCATACACTTTTCTTCATCACTGTCCAGTTCCGTTTGTGTCTGTCTTTTGAATACATAAGATGGCCAAGATGGGTGTGCATCCACTGGCCCACAACCAGAGAAGGCATAACAGCCAGGGGATGTGGTCTTACGGACGGTGTATTCTTAAAACTCTGAATATTCCGATTTTTTTCTTTCAATGATACGTAGGCTAAAATTTCTATTACTATGAGTGATTCCTCTTCATGAAAGAATGCGTTAATTTGATCACAACCAAAGAAGGCATAACAGCCATACTTCTTGAAAATCGAAAGAAATGCTATTTTTTTCACTATATTATTTGGTAATTTGGGAATTCCTTGTTAATTTTGCGCTGAATAATTCCTGTTTGTGGGAATTTTGCTAGGATGGCGTCAGAAGTTGATCATATAACCGTAGAACTCCTTTCGGCTGGTGAAATGCTGAAGAATGAGTTGAGGCACCTTGGTTTAACTCAAAAGCAGTTTGCTGAGGTGTCAGGTATTAGTGCGTCTCATTTGAATGAAATTATAAAAGGCCATAGGGATATATCTATCAAACTAGCTGAAAAGTTGCAGGCTGTTCTTGCTATTCCTGTTTCCGTTTGGCTCGAAGTCCAAGCCAAATACAATATATCCAGAAGTCATTTATCCTCAGAGGATGAGGAAGAGAGGAAAAGTGGAGAGCTTCTATCTGAGTATGATGCGGTTATCAGTGTAAAGGAATTGTTTCACAAGCTGAATCTGGTTAATACGAGTAACAAGGAGAAAATTGATATTTTGAAAACAAGTTATCTTCTTCCTGATCCCTCTCAACTGAAACTCTCATTTGGTAAAATAAGTGGATGGTTCAGAAAGTCAGCTAAACAGGGGTTAGACAGTCGGATGATTGTGACATGGATTGTTCTGGCAAGGTATGAAGCCCGTAGAATAGACGTGAATAGTAAGTTTGACAGAGGTAGTTGTCTGGAGCTGACAACAGAACTACGTACCATCTTCCATGAGAATTCTGATACACTCAAAAGGGTTACTCAGGTGATGTCGTCACACGGTATCAGATTTAGTGTAGTTGATAAATTAGAACATGCTTCAATTGACGGCTATTCTTATATCGACACTGAAGGTGTTCCTGTAATTGTGGTCACCCTGCGTCATAAAAAAATAGACTTCTTTGCTTTTACTGTTTTGCATGAGGTTTGTCATGTATACAAGCATCTCAATAGCGAAAATAACAATATGGTTTCTCTGTCTGACTACGACAACGAGACAGTGGAAGAAGAGGAAGCGAATGCTTTTGCGTCAAATGTCCTAATTCCACAGGCACTTTGGCGTATCGCTCCAGAAGTGCCAATGAACCCCTTTGTTATTCAGCGGAGGTACACATTATGGGCTGAAAAAAACCATTTGAACAAATGGATTGTTTTAGGGCGAGTCTCACATGAGACAGGTATGTATAAATTCAAAACCGACGAAAGTCGGCTTATTCATTAACTTATAAAAGGAGGTGCATGAAAATGTATAAGGAGATATAGCAAAGTAGGGTAACGAAAAGTCCTACACTACGGCAATAGTGTAGGACTGAAAGGTTTGCTTCCCGATTGGCATTCCGAGTTACCCCGAAAAACAGAAAGAATTCCTTAGGTATTGCAAAATTATAGATTATTATTGAAAAAAGCAAATTTGGGTTCAAAAATCGGGATTTCTTGTTTTTTGTTTAATGTTTCGTAAGTTTTACAATAATACTTTTGCAAATGCAAGATTTGTTTTTCTCTGGTTTTGAATGTGTCATTGCTACAAATTCAACTTCGAAAAGAAAAAGAGAAAAGATTGACAAAAAGAGAAAAGGTTTTCATCCCAACATTCAAGAGCTTTTTCATTGCGAGTTATACGGCAGCTTTCCTACAGCGGGGAAGACCCCACTGCCAGTGCTGAAACCAATAAAAAACATTTATCCAATTCGTCTTGTTCCTTTCAATGTAGCTTACGCCAATAAGGACTACAATTGTACTGTGCATTTCTACATTGATGACGCACTGTTTCTTAGGGTTTTGCGAAATCCGGAGAAGTATCTGGCTTTTTTTCAGAAATGTCATTCTGTCATTGGCCCCGATCTCTCACAGTATATCAATATGTCCTATGAGGAACGCTATTATTGTGCTTATATTAACAGGGCATTCACTGCATATCTACAAAGGAATGGTGTCAACGTAATCGTCAATGTGACATGGTCCCTTCCAGATAGTTATGAATATAGCATCTCTGGCATTCCTCAACATTCGGTAGTAGCAATCAATTGCACAGGCATTTTGAAATATAATGTTTCTAAGTACCTGTGGCAAAGAGGCTATCAATACGTTTGCGAGCACATCAACCCTCTTTTGATAGTCCGCTATGGCAATAAAATGCCATGCGAAACACCTTCGATAAGTTTGTATTTTGAAAATGAACGAATTAATAGGTTGAGATATGGGAGCAAACGGTAGTGCTGAAAAAGGTTCGACCAATACAGAAGAAGGCCGTAACTATAAAACGGTTTATAGTATAGGTGAGAATATCAAGGTTTTGGAGCCTAAAGACCCCAAGAAAGGTATCAAACTACCAGAGGAAAGTCATACCCCCAACCGGATTTATGCAATATTCTACAAAGATGGTCATGACGTGAAAGCCATCGCCGTTTACGACGATGACTGTAAGAAACTATACGAAATACACACCATTGATCATAAAGGACTTGGTGCGCATTATCATGTGTGGGAAAATGGGAAGCCAACAGAAGTGCATAGCATTACTCCCGAGATGCAGTCCCTGATAGATAAAATAAGAAATTTCAATCCTTCATAAAATGAAAGATCCAGATTACATTGCATTGGATTTGTGCGGTTATCGTTACAATCGAAAATATCCGCCAAATGAAAGTAAGTATGGTACTCATTACAGAGGTTATAAGAACAATGCAGAGGAAGTGTTGTTTTATGACTTTGCCGTTCAGTTTTACGATGTCTCGTTCAAATACAATGGAAAATCATACTATTTGCTGACCGACGAAGATCATGTGGCAGTCTGTGATGAACGTTTCACTGAAGAGTATGAGACATTCAGCAATGCCAATGAATTGATAGAGAGATTCACGATTGATGGCAAACCACTATTGGTCCTGATTGATCAATTAGAGGATGTCGAACCTGAATAGTCTTTATGGATGTGTAAGAAGTCGGAAATATCCATTCTTTTCCGACCGTGATGAATAAAGTGTACGTGTTTTCCATGCTGTAATGCGAAGGATACGTTCACTTACAATACAGACTGGTCTGAACTGTCCGAGCTGCAAGAGCTGTTGGAACGTCCAGGCCAGTCTTATGAATGGAATGCATCGGATTTAACAAAGGCCTTATCTATGAATTCCCCAATAATAGCTGGTATGATACATTAAAGCAAATTTCTAATAAACATGAATAAGTGATGATTCTGGATTATTTAGTAATTTTGCATCGTGCAATTATGGTGAGTGGGTGTCATTGTCCTTGTCTAAGCATCATGTGGGCGAGGTTGTTAGTACCTGCTATTGCATAACTGATTTTTTTTAAGCCAAAACAAAATCATACATCATAATTATGAATCATAAAAACAAATTCCTTAGTATTTTGTTGACGCTTTTCTTTGCGCTATTCGCTCTGACCGTCTCCGCTCAGCAGCGTCGTCCTGTTGATTCCAAGCACCCGATGTGGCTCATCCATATCGATGTGTGGAACAACGCTGACCCCCAGAAGATCATCGACCTCATCCCCGAGGATGTTCGTCCTTACGTCTGCTTCAACCTCTCCCTCTCCTGCCAGTACGACACGGAGAAGAACGTGTATAAGATGCCACAGAACGCAGTGCCCACCTACAAGTCGTGGGCGTCGGTGTGCTGCGCCAACAACGTCTGGTTCACTTGTCAGCCCGCCAGTGGCGGTCACACCCATATCCAGGACGGTGACCTCGACACCTTCGAGTACTTCTTCAAGCACTACAAGAACTTCCTTGGCTGGAACTACGCCGAGCAGTTCTGGGGTTTCGACGAACCCAACGACAAGTCGTCGAGCACCCAGGCCTCCCGTATCGCCTTGTTTGCCAAACTCGTGCCCATGCACCACAAGTACGGCGGTATGCTCATCATCAGTTTCTGCGGCAATATATGGTCGCATCCACTCAACCCCATCGGTATGATGAAGCGCAACTCCGCCCTGCTCAACGCCTGCAAGAAGTATCCCGAGGCATGCCTCTGGCTCTATAAATACACCACTTCCTCTTGCTTCTACAACAACGAGAGTGTCACCCTCGCCCCATTCATCTCCGGCTTGGCCAAGAACTACGGTGTGCGCTACGACAACTGCGGTTGGAATGGTGCCCTTGAAGCCATTCTTGGCAAGGACAATGGCAAGAAATACCCCAACAGCGCAGGTTACGGCACAGTGATGGAACAGACCTGCATCAACGGCGGTGCCGTATGGGATGGACCGGAACTTATCTGGACGGAAGACTTCCAGGAGCGCGGCACCACCAATGTCAACGGCTACACCCGTCGCAACTGGGGCACTTACAAGGCTTTCGACAACGGTTGGCTCGACATGTTCCGCAAGATCATCGACGGCACCCTTTACATCCCCTCCCGCGAGGAAGTCATCCAGCGCACCAAGGTGGTGATTATCAACGACAACAACAGCGGCAACGACGAACAGAAGTACGCCTCTATCGGCGACCTCTACGACGGGCTCTACAAGCAGAAAGACCCCTTCAACCGAGGCAATGGCCAGTGGATGGACAACTTCTGCTACTTCAAGAAGACCGGTCGCTATCAGGCCATTCCCGTAGTCATCGACTGCTACGACGAACTTTCCAAGTCCATCCCCGTGAAAGTGAAGCGTTCGCAGTACAGTTCCCGTTGGTCATCGCAGGCCAGGAAGGTCCAGGAGTTCGACAAGCTCTATGAGGAGGTGAGCACCGGCGACCTCTATGTGGCCCGCCACAAGAATGAACTTGTGACCTACTATCCCTTCACCTATTTCAGGAAAGCCACCACCGCCTCCGCTTCCATTCCCCTTCGCTACAACACCTGCGAGAGCCTGGACCTGGAGTACAGCAAGTTTGGCAACGGCATCGTGCATGAATATGCCGACCGCATCGACCTCTACCTCAACAACTACCGTATGGACACCACTTTGGCAGTGGTCGATAAGGTGACCATCCACGGCGCCACAGCCAAGCCCGAGTACACTTATCAGCGCCGTGCCAATGCCACAGGCGGCGCACCTACGGAAACATGGGATGCCGAGACAGGCACTTACGAGCTGAGTATCCGCCACATGGGTCCTGTGGAGGTGAGCATCAAGTGTGCCGGCAACGGCACCGACCGCCAGACCGACCTCGTCGCCGACACACCGCTTGAACTGCCCCAGCAGCCCGAGGAATACTACGGTGAACTCGTGAAGGAAGCCGAGAACATCGACTACAGGAACATCAAGAGTTGTGTGACCAACCCTTACGCTTGGTACCCCAACGTTCGCGGTCATGCCGCCATGGGTTTTGTGGATATGGGCACCAACACCGCAGCCTCCCTGCGCGACTCCGTCTTCATCAAGCACCCAGGAGAATACACCATCTCCGTTCGCTATATGCTGACCTCCAACACGGGGTCGATGGTCACCACGCTCAATGGCAAATCGTCAGCCCTGCGCTTCGCCAAGACCAACAGCAACGAGTGGAAAGAAGCCTCTTTCACCGCCGAACTGAAGGAAGGAGGCAACAGTTTCGTGCTCCGCAACAGCAGTGGCCTGAACATCTATATCGACCAAGTGATCTATACTCCAGCCGACCAGCACAACGACGTGCTGAAACTCGACATTGCCGAGGCTGAAGATGGAGATGTTCCATCCGGTTGGGTGGCCAGCGAAGGAGGAGTGAAGACCCATCCCGACAATGGCAGCAAGGCTTTGGCATGGAGTGGGGCAGCCCCCTCCCTCACCTACGGCACCCTTACCGACTACCCATTCAGCCTTGAGGAAGGCGATTATAAGTTGACCTTGGTCAACAATAAAGCTTTGGAGACCGCCGATGTCGTCAACTACACCGTCAGCATCGAGGATGAGGCAGGAAATGTGGTAGCCAGTGAGGAAAAGGAGGCTACAGATGATCAGACCACCATGACCTTCTCCATCGCCAAGGCCGGTAACTACGTGTTGCGCCTGAGTGGTGCAGCGAACATGGAGTACTTGCTCAGCAAGTGTGTAGTCATTCCTACCTACCTCTATACGGTGAACATCCTCGACAGCGAGGGAGGCAAGGCCACCGTCGGTGCATCGAGATTTGAGGCCGGCGAACAGGTTGACCTTGAAGTGGAGGTAGAAGAAGGCTACGACTTTGTGGGTTGGGATGTGGTTTATGGTGGTGTCAGCGTGAGAGACAACAGTTTCGTCATGCCCGAGCGTTCGGTCACCTTGCGTCCCATCTTCAAAGACCAGAGCCTTGTCTATGCACTCGACTTCAGCTCTACCCTGAGCGGTACACTTCCTCCAGGCTGGCAGGCCGTTCAGGAGAACAACGACACCCACAGCTATCCCAACTCCTATACCTCAGGTGGTCGCACCTTTGTCGGTTTCACCGGTTATCAAGGCGCAGCCCTTTATTGGCGCGAGGGATACGCCGAGTACGGCCGTCAGAGCAGCTACCGTCTGAAATTAGAGCCAGGCTGGTATCAATTCTCCTTCTGCAATGCCGCTTGGAAAGGTACTCCATCCTATAAAGCCCAGATACTCAAGAGCGACGGCTCAGTGCTGGCTCAGTCGGATGCCTACCGATCCACACCCAATGCCAATGGTTCCACCAGTGCCAACCTGACTTCCGCCAAGACCTACGAACTCACCTTTGAAGTCACTGAAAGCGGCAATTATATCATCCGCTTCCAGAACCAAGGCGATATGGGTGGCGGTTTCGAGGAGTTCCTGCTGCTGATGTGCAAAATCAGCAAGGCCGAAGACCCGAATCTGGGCAACGGCATCAACGATGCTCCAGCCGCAGAGGCCACTGTCACTGCCATCTACAACCTTTCGGGTGTAAGAACCGACAAGATGAGCCCTGGCGTGAATATCGTCCGCATGAGCGACGGAACGACCAGAAAAGTGTATGTGAAATAGGGGCTATAGATGCTATAGATACTATAGATGCTATAGACGCTATAGATGCTATAGACGCTATAGATACTATAGACGCTATAGATACTATAGATGCTATAGAGATTGGAACCATAGAGATGATGGCCTGGGAGGCGATGCCGACCAGGCTATCTTCTTTTCTTGGGAGATGGGCAAAGAGTGAGGGCAGACAGAAGATGAAGTGTGTTTATTTTTGTAATTCAGAATAAAATGCTACTTTTCCTCTAAAGAAAAACCGATTCTTTATCTTGACTGGCTTATAAATCCTGATTTTTGTCTAAATTTGCACAGACAAAAACCAAGTAGAACCAGATTATGAAACGAATAAGCACCTTTTTAGCGTTCTTGGCCATTACCTCGACGACCTTTGCCGGCCCTATCGATTTCACCCAGGCCAGCCGAATAGCCCACAACTTCATCAATCAGAACCGTCAGACGCAAGTTGACGTGGCATACGTCGCCCAAGAGGCGGAAGTCAATGGATTGCATGGCGCTAAGGAGCGTTATCCGTCGTATTATGCCTTCAATTCCTCTGATGGCGAAGGCTTTGTCCTTGTTTCGGGCGACGATGCCTTTCCCCAGGTCTTAGGCTACTCCGACACCGGCAGTTTCTGCTACAGCGACGACATGCCCTTGGCTTTGCGCCGTATGCTCAGTTCGTTCGACGACTATGTGGAAGACGTCCGTTTGGGTCTGCAGGAAGCCCCCGACGTGGAAGGCATGATGCGTTCTGCCAACTTCACGGTGGTTCCGATGATGATCCAGTCGCAATGGTCGCAATATACACCCTACAACAGCCAGATTCCCAAGTCGGGAACCAAGACCTGTCCGGTGGGTTGTGTGTCAACAGCCATGTCGCAGATCATGCGCTACTATCGCTACCCCTCCCAGCCCGTCTATACAGGCAGCAAGGCCTGGCATGTGGATGGCAACAAGAAAGCTGGTTCGTTCAGTTTCAAGGGTGTCACCTTCGATTACGACCAGATGCCCAATAAAGCCACCAGTAGCAGCACCACCGCCCAGAAGAATGCTGTAGGACTGATTTGTGCCGCAGTCTCAGCCGCCGTGAATATGCAGTTGAGCCCCGATGGCAGCGGGGCTTACGACAGCGATGCCATGGAGGCCTATACCCAGATCTTTGGATATAGCAAGGCCAACGTGGATATCGTGTATCGCGAGTGCTATGCCACTCAGGAGGAATGGAACCAGTTGATCTACGACGAGTTGATGGCGGGCCGTCCTGTTCAGATGGGTGCAGTGAGCGACCCCGAGGACACAGGCGACGGTGCAGGCCATTCCTTCATCATCGACGGTATTGATGCCAAAGGGTACGTGCATGTCAACTGGGGTTGGGCAGGCGGTTCCGATGCCTACTATGCCATCCCCTACATGAACCCTTCACGTACCTCTTACACCTTCGCTCAGGACCAGTGCGCCATTATCGGCATTCAGTTGCCCGAATCCGACGACGAGGTGTTGCGGCAGACCTCCATGTACTGTTACCAGCCCCTTGGCGTGAATCTTCGCAACACACTGCGTAGCAGTGAGTTCAGAGTCTATATGGGTGAGTGCTACAACTACTTCAATAGCACCCGCACCTATACGATAGGCATCGGTCTCTTCGACGCCAATGGCAAGTTCCTTGAAAATGTCTGCACCGATAAATCCGACGATATGACCGTGGAATTCGAGGCTTATTATGGGTTTGTGGACTCAGTAGGCACAGACTTCGGCGGACAGATGTGCAAGATTCCGCTGAGTTATCCTGATGGCGACTACACCTTGCGTTTCATCACCCGCGAGAAAGGCTATACGGAGTGGGTAGAGCCAGATGTGGTGGGTGGACAAGCCCTGAACCGTATTCCTATCGTTCTGACTTCCACTCAGATACGTTTTAACACAAGTTCCACTCCAGTTCGTGATGTGCAAGCCGACGAACCCTCTTCCAAGGCGGAATACTACACGGTGGATGGCGTGAGGATCGCCGCACCTCGCGAGGGGCAGATATATATCGAAAGGCGCAAGACCAAGAGTGGTGAAAGCGTTGTCTCCAAACATCTCAAACTTTGACTATATTAATGTAACTTTAGACCATATTCCGATAGTATCAAAAAAAATGTGATTTTTTAGAAAAAAAAGGATGATTTATTTGCAAAGGTCATTAAAATTCAGTTAATTTGCACATCATCAAATAAATATCGGTATGGTTGAACATGTGAAGAAAGAATCAGGGAAACGAAAAGATGATGGGAAGCGGAAGAAATATAATCTCACCCAAAACGTAGAGAAAGAGGCTCCCTACAGACAGATGATCAGTCCGGCAGTGGTCGATGCCTTATACGAGCGCATCCTCGCCATCTTGATTGTTGGCAAGAAATACAAAGATCCCGATTATTCAGCCAAGCAGTTGGCGAGGGATTTGGAAACCAACACTCGCTACCTGTCGGCTGTGGTGAATCTAAGATTTGGATGCAACTATTCAAGTCTGGTCAATCAGTATCGTATCCGTGATGCACGTTACTTATTATCCGACAAACGAACGGATGTGCGCAAGTCGATGGATGAAATCAGCAGGGAGATAGGCTTTGCCAATCGCCAGTCCTTTTATGCGGCATTCTACAAGTATGTGGGTGTGACTCCAAGGGAGTATCGGCTGGCGCATAATCAGAGTTATGCGACCATCGTATCCGAGCGCGAACGAAAACGATCAAAGAAGAAGAAAGAAGAAACGGAGAACATTGAACATTGACCATTGGCTTCGCCTAAAATGCTCACATGGGGTACGCAGGCATCTTGCCTGCGATGAAGAATTACGCGTCCTCCAGACGCGTCGCAGGCAGGATGCCTGCGTACCCTCCACCCAAAAGGCTTACCCCTCAATAACCCATAACCCATTGAACATCGAACATTATGAATATAAACATCAGAAAAATGATTGTTTCATCCCTTATTGCTGCTGCCCCTCTTGGAGCAGCAGCACAAGTGAATGAGGATTTCGCTTACAGCGATGAACGTTTTGCCGATCTTCAGATGCTGCGCTACAAGGTGGAAGGCTTTGAAGACCTTACCCTTCAGCAAAAGAAGTATATCTATTACTTGACCGAGGCGTCTTTGCAGGGTCGCGATATCCTCTTCGACCAGAACGGCAAGTATAATCTCCGCATCCGCAAGGTCCTGGAGAGCCTCTACACCGACTTCAAGGGCAACCGCCAGAGCGAAGACTTCAAGGCCCTGGTGGTGTATCTCAAGCGCGTGTGGTTCTCCAACGGTATCCACCACCACTACGGCAGCGAGAAGTTCGTTCCTGGATTCTCCGAGCAGTTCTTCCGCAATGCCGTTCAGACTCTTCCTGCCAGCAAGTTGCCTTTGGCAGAGGGTCAGACGGTGAAGGAGCTGTTGGATGTGCTTTGCCCCGTCATCTTCGACCCACAGGTGATGCCCAAGCGTGTGAATCAGGCAGACGGAGTGGATTTGCTGCTGACTTCCGCTGAGAACTACTACAGTGGTGTGAGTCAGGCTGAAGCCGAGGAATTCTACAACAACCAGCGTGATATCAATGACCCGCATCCCGTGATGACGGGTATGAACAGCCGATTGGTGAAAGGTGCAGACGGACAGTTGCGCGAGTTGCGCTGGACCGCCAACGGACTCTATGGGCAGTCCATCGCCCGCATCATCTACTGGCTTCAGAAAGCACGGCCATACGCAGAGAACGAGAAGCAACAGGCAGTAATCGACAAACTCATCGAGTTCTACCAGACAGGCGACCTCCACACCTTCGACGATTATTCCATTCTATGGGTGGGCGATGTGGATTCCCGCATCGACTTTGTCAACGGTTTCATCGAGAGTTATGGCGACCCCTTGGGCTTGAAGTCCAGTTGGGAGTCGATCGTCAACTTCAAAGACCTGGAGGCCACCAAACGCACCGAAACCCTGAGCCGCAACGCACAGTGGTTTGAGGACAACTCCCCATGCGACCCTCGTTTCAAGAAAGAGGAAGTGAAAGGCATCACCGCCAAGGTCATCACTGCCGCTATCCTGGCAGGCGACCTCTATCCCTCCACAGCCATTGGCATCAACCTACCCAATTCCGACTGGGTGAGAAAAGAACACGGTTCGAAGTCGGTGACTATTGGTAACCTGACCGACGCCTACAACAAATCCGCTCGTGGCAACGGATTCAGCCAGGAATTCGCTTACAGCCAGACGGAGATCGACCTGATGGACAAATACGGCGACTTGACCGACGACCTGCATACCGACCTTCACGAATGTCTGGGACATGGTTCTGGCAAGCTGTTGCCAGGTGTGAGCACCGATACCCTGAAGGCCTACGGCTCAACCATAGAAGAAGCCCGTGCCGACATCTTCGGCCTCTATTATGTCGCTGACGACAAGTTGGTGGAGCTGGGACTGATTCCCGATAAGGAAGCCTACAAGGCCCAGTACTACAGTTATATGATGAACGGCTTGATGACGCAGTTGGTGCGTATCAACCTGGGAAATGAAATCGAGGAGGCACACATGCGCAACCGCGCCTTGATCGCCCGATGGGCTTATGAGCATGGCAAAGCCGACAAGGTGGTGGAGCTGGTGAAACGTGATGGCAAGACCTATGTGAAGATCAACGACTATCCACGTCTGCGCGCGCTCTTTGCTGAGTTGCTGGCCGAAATCCAGCGCATCAAGA
Source organism: uncultured Bacteroides sp. (assembly GCA_946628545.1). Lineage (GTDB taxonomy): Bacteria > Bacteroidota > Bacteroidia > Bacteroidales > Bacteroidaceae > RUG11857. The sequence continues at coordinate 33,494 of CAMOWU010000016.1, forward strand.
GCACTGGCGACTTTGAGGCTGCCCGCAATCTGGTGGAGACTTACGGAGTGAAGATCGACCCTGAATTGCACAAGGAGATCCTCGACCGCTACGCCCGACTCAACCTCGCTCCTTACAAGGGATTCATCAATCCCGTCTATCGAGTGGAGAAAGACGCCAATGGCGAGATCACCGATATCAAGATCGACTATACCGAGGCTTACGACCACCAGATGCTGCGCTACAGCACCGACTACGCTACGCTGCCTTACGTGAACCATTGAACATTGACCATTGACCATTGAACATTGAACATTGACCATTGAACATTGAACATTGAACAGTGAGCATTGAGCATTCAACATTGATGGTGACGGAACAGACGAAAGAGAAGATACGGGAGTTGAAACAAGAGTTTCGCGCCCACATGAACGGCATGGCCTCCACAGCTATGCGCAATGCCGGCATTGGCTACCGCTTGAACTTCGGCATCGAACTGCCACGTTTGCGCGAGATAGCCAGTGGGTTTGAACCTGACCATGAACTGGCCCAGGAACTGTGGAAAGAAGACATCAGGGAGTCGATGATTGTCGCTACTCTGCTGCAACCCATCGACACGTTCTATCAGGAAATTGCCGATATATGGGTGGAGCGGATCCATACCTACGAAATGGCGGGCATAGCGAGCATGAATCTTTTCCAGCGTTTGCCCTACGCCTCGGAGAAGTCGTTTCAGTGGATGGCATCCGACAATGAGTTTGTCCAGGCCTGTGGCTACCACACCATCATTCATCTCATGCGGCAGAACCCTCTCTCCGATCGTTCGGCAGAGGAGATGGTGGATCATGCGGTATTCACCCTCAGTTGGGCCTCCAACCCAGCTCCCCTGCGCACTGTGGCTTGGAAAGCCCTTCAGCAATTCGCCTTGACATCGCCTAATGCCAGCGCCTACGTGGTGGATCGCATGAAGTTGGCAGGTTTCGACCAGACAGACGAATTACGAGCTTATCTGGACTATCTTGGCGGTGAAGAGTAAAAAACACCCCTGATATTTGTTCTATAGCGGTAAAAGTGGTAAATTTGTAGTGCGGAAACGATATGGCATCGACGAAGGACACAGAAGACAGTTTGATGAGGGAGGAGGCACACAGGGTGCTGACTGAATATATGACAGAGCACCACCTGCGCAAGACTCCCGAGCGCTATGCTGTACTGAACGCTGTGTATTCATTCGATGGCCTCTTCGACGCCGATCAACTCTATCAGCAGTTGGAGAGCCAGTTCCGTGTCAGCCGCGCGTCTATCTACACCACCCTTGACCTGCTTGCGAGGGTGGGATTGGTGGTGCGCAACCAGATGCCCTCCAAGGTGTATTACGAGCGCAACGTGCAAGGGCAGTTGCACTTCTACAAAGCCTGCACCGAATGTGGAAAACTGGAACGTTTCAGCAATGAGAGCATGGGTCGTCTCATCAAGGAGATGCCCGTCAGGCGTTTTCACCCCTCGATGTACGCGTTGACCGTGGTGGGTCTTTGCAGCCATTGCCTGACCAACATCAACCGAAGGAAGAAGCGTCTGGACAAGAAAAAAGCCCTCAATGCCAAGGCAGCGTTGGCAGGCAAGACCGCCTCTGCCAAGGAACGTGGGAAAGAGAGAAATAAAACAGATAAATCATAACACAACAACACTCAAACAGTTATTTATGGAAAAAATTGATGTACTTCTGGGTCTGCAATGGGGCGACGAGGGCAAAGGCAAGGTAGTCGATGTGCTCACTCCAAAGTACGACGTGGTTGCACGTTTTCAGGGTGGTCCGAATGCAGGACACACTTTGGAGTTCGAGGGAGAGAAATACGTATTGCGCTCCATCCCCTCAGGCATTTTTCAAGGCGATAAGATCAATATCATAGGCAACGGTGTGGTGCTCGCTCCAGACTTGTTCATGGAGGAGGCACAGGCACTGGAGAAATCAGGACATGAACTCAAGTCGCGTCTCCACATCTCTAAGAAAGCCCACCTCATCATGCCCACTCACCGCATCCTCGACCAAGCCTACGAGGCTCAGAAAGGTAAGAACAAGGTAGGCACCACAGGCAAGGGCATAGGCCCGACCTATACCGACAAGGTGAGTCGCAACGGTTTGCGCGTAGGCGATATCCTCGACAACTTCGAGGCGAAGTACGCTGCCCACAAGGCCCGTCATGAGGAGATGCTGCGTGCCTTGAATTTCACCGATTACGACATCAGCGAGGTGGAGAAGAAATGGTTTGAGGGTATCGACTATCTGCGCCAGTTCCCGCTCGTCGATAGCGAGCATGAGATCAACTCCCTGCTGAAAGCCAACAAAAGCATCCTCTGCGAGGGCGCCCAAGGCACTATGCTCGACATCGACTTCGGCTCTTATCCTTTCGTCACCTCTTCCAACACCATCTGCGCCGGTGCTTGCACGGGTCTCGGAGTGGGTCCCAACAAGATAGGCGATGTCTATGGTATCATCAAAGCTTACTGCACTCGTGTGGGCGCAGGTCCTTTCCCCACCGAACTTTTCGACGAGACAGGTGCCAAGATCCGTGCTATCGGCCATGAGTATGGTGCTGTGACAGGCCGTGAGCGCCGTTGCGGATGGATTGACCTTGTGGCTCTGAAATATGCCATCATCATCAATGGAGTGACCAAACTCATCATGATGAAGAGCGACGTGCTCGATGGTTTCCCCACCGTGAAGGCTTGTGTGGCCTACAAACTCAAGAGCGGCGAGGTGATCGACTATTTCCCCTACGACATCAGCGATGGCATAGAACCCGTCTATAAGGAGATGCCAGGCTGGGAGCTCAATCTTTCGGAGGTCAAGAGCGAGGACGAATTCCCCCAGACCTTCAAGGATTATATCGCATTCCTGGAGCAGGAACTGGAAGTGCCTATCGCCATCGTTTCGGTGGGACCAGACAGAGCACAGACCATCGTTCGCGGATAGTCCCGTGATAGATTTCGGCGGCAAAGGCTCTCTATACTTAAAAAACAACAGTTATGGGAATATCATTAGGAGGCACAGCCATTTACTGGATACTGTTCATCGGTATTGCAGTGATCAGTTGGTTGGTTCAGGCCAATCTTCAGCGCAAGTTCAAGAAATACTCGCAGATTCGCTCCTTTGGCGGGCTGACGGGTCGTGAGGTGGCTTTGAAGATGCTCTACGAGAACGGCATCACTGATGTCCAGGTGACGAGCACTTCAGGTACGCTGACCGACCACTACAATCCTGCCACCAAGACCGTGAACCTGAGTGAGGGTGTCTATTCAAGCAACAGTGTGATGGCAGCTGCAGTGGCCGCCCATGAATGCGGTCATGCCGTGCAGCACGCCCGTGCCTATGCCCCGCTGACGCTCCGCTCCAAGTTGGTGCCAGCCGTCTCCTTCTCTTCCAAGTTCATGACTTGGGTGTTGCTTGGTGGTATGTTGCTCTTGAGCTGGACAGGCAACTCCACGGTATTGCTCATCGGCATCGTGTTGTTCGCCATCACCACCCTTTTCGCGTTCGTCACCCTGCCTGTGGAGATTGATGCCAGTCGCAGGGCATTGAAATGGCTGGAGCAGAGTGGTATGACCAACGGCTCCTCGCATGCCGCCGCGACCGATGCGCTCAAGGCAGCAGCCTATACTTACGTGGTGGCAGCCCTCAGTTCGCTCGCCACACTCATCTACTACATCATGATTTATCTTGGAGACAGAAGATGACCGGTAAACTTCAACTCGTGAAATCTTTTTCAAGATAATCAGATAAATTAGCAAATTAAATCCGCATTGTTGGATTTAATTTGCTATATTTGCATAAAGTAAACATATACATCGTCTTTCATGCCCAACAAACAAGGTCAAACACAGCAACAGAGCCAGGTTATGGTTCAGAGGCAGAAACTCACCCAGCAACAACTGCTTGTGGTGCGTCTCACGGAATTGCCTATTGCCGGCCTGGAAGAGAAGGTGAAGAATGAGTTGGACGAGAACTATGCGCTCGAAGAGGGTCGTCGAGACGACTATGATGATGAAAACCTGGGCGAGAGCGGTTCCGACACGGAATATGACGTGAATACCGACGACAGCTCATCCGGAGAGTATTCGCGTGATGAGATGCTCGAGTCCATGGGTATAAGCGATAATCATAGTGACTACTCCTCCGACGATGTGCCCATCTATTTCGCCAACCGAGGCGACATGAATGTGGAGGTACCCATCGGCGACACGGGTTCTTTCATAGAGGACCTTGAGGCGCAGATCGGCGACTACGAAGTGGATGATACGATGCGGCAGATGCTGGTCTATCTCATCGGTTCGCTCGACAGCCGCGGTTTCATCGATAAATCGTTGGACGAGTTGGCCGACGACATGGCCATCTATCAGAATCTGGACGTGGAAGAGAAAGACGTGGAGCGCGCCTTGCATCTTCTCCAGAAGTTCGACCCGCCTGGCATCGGCGCTCGCGACCTGAGAGAGTGCCTGCTCATCCAGATCGACCGAATCATTGCCCAGCAAATGCGTACCGCTGTCGGTGGAGACAGTCAAAAGAACAGTTTGCTGGAACTGGAACGTAAAGTGGTTGCGGACTACTATCAGGCATTTGTCCATAAGAACTTCGACAAGATCATGGACGGCTTGGGTATCAGCGCTTCTGAGATGAAAACCGTTCAGGAGGCCATCGCACACCTCAACCCCAAGCCAGGAAGGGCTCTGAATGAATCCTCGTCGGACAAGGTGATGACCGTCATTCCCGACTTCATCATCGAGACGGACGAGAACGAAAACCAGATCCAGATGTGGCTCAATGAGGGAAACATACCTCCCCTTCACGTCAGCCGCGACTATGTGGATGAGATGCGCAGATACGAGAATCGGCGCAAGACATTGAGCAGCGAGGAGAAAGAGGCATACGCTTTCACCAAGAAAAACGTGGATGAGGCCAAGATGTTCATCGATGCCATCAACCAACGTCGTCACACACTCTATGTCACGATGAAAGCCATCATTGAGTTGCAGCGTGAGTTCTTCTTCACTCAGGACGACGACCAGCTCAAGCCGATGATCCTTCAGGACGTGGCCACGAAAGCCAATCTCGACATCTCCACGGTGTCGCGTGTCTGCAACAGCAAGTATGCCATTGTAGATGGCAATGTCTATTCTCTCAAGTATTTCTTTGAACGCCAGCGCTCCAATGCCGATGGCGAAGATATCAACATCAGGGAGGTGAAACGTGAGATCCAGGCTTTGGTTGATGCAGAGGACAAGCATAATCCGTTATCGGACGAAGCCATCACTCAGATGCTCAACAACAAAGGCTTTAATATCAAGCGGCGTACGGTGGCGAAATACCGCGACCAGATGAACCTTCCTAAAGCAAAACTCAGAAAGGAGATCACAAGTTGACCGACAAACAGCAAATACAGTTGGCAAAGGTACTATCGATGGTGTTCTCGCCATTCTATGTACCTGTATGGTCATTGATAGGCCTGTTCATGTTCAGCCACCTTAAGCTCTTCCCCCTGAGCTACAAGCTGTTCGTGCTTATCGTGGTCTTCTGTTTCACCGTGTTGGTGCCCTTGCTCAGCATCCGTGTGTTCCAGCATACCAACCGCTTGTCGCGCTGGGAGATGAGTCACAGGAGGAACCTCCACGTCTCGTACGTGCTGACGCTCTTGTCCTATGCCACTTGTCTGCTGCTCATGTATAAGACCCACGTTCCGCTGCTGATCCGCAACATCGTGGTGGCGGCACTGGTGGCGCAGGTCATCTGCACCCTGATCAACCTCAAGTGGAAGATCAGCATTCACATGGTGGGGATGGGTGGACTGACAGGAGTGGATTTCGCTCTGAGCAACCTCTTCTTCTTCAATCCCTTGCTTCCCGGTTGCATCCTGATCCTGCTCTCGGGTCTGGTGGGGTCCAGCCGCATCATCCTGCGCCAGCACTCCTTGTTGCAGGTGGTTGCTGGTTTTGCAGTGGGCTTCGCATGCGCCCTGCTCTTTACGCTATCGACTTGGATGTCTTTTTAGTTAAGAGTTAAGAATGAAGAGTTAAGAAATTTAGGCTTTAGGCTTTAGACCTTAGACTTTAGGCTTTAGACTTTAGACTTTAGTTAAGAATTCATATAAAGGAAATCTCTATAAAATATATTATTACACTATGAATCCATTAGTATCATTGATTATGGGCAGCACCTCCGACCTTCCGATTATGGAGAAGGCCGCCAAGTTGCTCGACGAACTTCAGGTACCCTTCGAGATTAATGCATTGTCCGCTCACCGCACGCCCGACGCTGTGGAACGTTTTGCACACGATGCTGCGACTCGTGGCATCAAGGTCATCATCGCCGGCGCCGGCATGGCTGCTGCCTTGCCAGGTGTGATTGCCGCCAACACCACACTTCCTGTCATCGGTGTGCCCATCAAGGGATCTTGCCTTGACGGTATGGACGCACTGTTCTCTATCGTTCAGATGCCTCCAGGCATACCTGTTGCCACAGTGGGTGTGAATGCTTCCCAGAACGCTGCCATCCTGGCTGTCCAGATCCTCGCCCTCGGCGACCCGCTGCTTGCCGACCGCTTCAGCGACTACAAGACCAGCCTGCGCAAGAAGGTGGAAAAAGCCAATGCTGAATTGTCGGAACTGAAGTTCCAGTTCAAAACCAACTAGAATTCTTTTTTGTCACGAATTGAAGAAACGCAAGTTCGACAAAGTCAATTAGCGAATTTCTAAATTTCTAATTTGTAGCATATTAGAAACTAATATAATCTATAGGGTATGGCACCTTTTAAATATACACGCAGAAGATCGAGCGAGGTGAGGATAGGCGGTACGTTGCTTGGAGGCGACAACCCTATTCGCTTGCAGTCGATGACCAACACTTCAACCCTCGACACTGAGGGTTGCATCGCACAGGCAAAACGTATCGTGGATGCCGGTGGAGAGATTGTCCGTCTGACCACCCAGGGCACTCGCGAGGCTGAGAACCTGAAAGGGATCAAGGAGGGTTTGATGGCTGCGGGTTATGATGTCCCTTTGGTGGCCGACGTGCATTTCAATGCAGCAGTGGCCGACGTGGCGGCACTCTATGCCGACAAGGTGAGGATCAACCCCGGCAATTATGTGGATCCAGGCCGCAAGTTCAAGCATATCGACTACACTGATGAGGAGTATGCCGCTGAGTTGAAGAAGATAGAAGAACGTTTTGTGCCGTTCCTCAACATCTGCAAGGCGCATCACCGCGCCATCCGAATAGGCGTGAACCACGGTTCGCTGTCCGACCGCATCATGAGCCGCTATGGCGACACGCCTGCTGGCATGGTGGAGTCGTGCATGGAGTTTCTGCGCATTTGTGTGAAGGAGCAGTTCACGGACGTGGTCATCTCCATCAAGGCAAGCAACACCGTGGTGATGGTGCGTACCGTTCGTCTGCTTGTGGCAGAGATGGATAAGGAAGGTATGGCTTTTCCCTTGCACCTTGGCGTGACCGAGGCCGGTGAGGGAGAGGACGGACGTATCAAGAGTGCGGTTGGTATAGGTGCCCTGCTCTGCGAGGGCATAGGCGATACTATCCGTGTTTCGCTCTCCGAGGCTCCTGAGCGTGAAATCCCTGTAGCCCGCCGTTTAGTCGATTTCATCGAGGAATGTGCTGGCATCCGTGAGCAAGCCAAGGCTTCGATTGCCGACGACACAGTGACGGTAGAGTTTGCCGAGACCGACTGGGAGACTCTTCAGCTGAAGGCTGCCATGGCAGTAGGCGCGCTTTTCATTGATGGCTTGGCTCATCAACTTGTCATCAAAAACGACGGTTTCACCGAGGAAAAACTGACTGAGCTCTCCGATGCAATCCTACAGGCGGCGAGGGTGAAGTTCACCAAGACGGAGTACATCTCCTGCCCGGGTTGTGGTCGTACGCTCTACGACTTGGAATCGACGATAGCCCGTATCAAGGCTGCCACTTCCCACCTCAAGAGCCTGAAAATCGCCATCATGGGCTGTATAGTGAACGGTCCAGGCGAGATGGCCGACGCAGACTATGGTTATGTGGGCGCCGGAGTGGGGAAGGTGAGCCTTTACCGCCAGAAAGAGTGCGTGGAGAAGAATATTCCGGCAGAAGAAGCCGTTGACCACCTGCTAAAATTGATAGAAGACGATAAAAATTCGGCAAAGATTTAGTGTTTTTGTTGAAAACTCATTATCTTTGCAAAATGTAGGGACGCGATGTGTCGCGTCCGCCACTACATAGGAGGCAGCGCGAATGCGGTAGGAATAATGAAGACAATATCAATAACAACTAAAACTATAGCATTATGAAGAAAATTTTATCCATCACAATGTTTGCCGTGGCTATGATTGTAGCCATGCCAGCCAACGCACAGTTGAAGTTCGGTCTCAAGGGTGGTTTGAACATCAACAAGGTGAGCCTCTCGAAAAGCGACCTCAAGTCCGACAACCAGTGCGGTTTCTTCGTAGGTCCGACAGTGCAGTTCACCACTCCTCTCGGCATTGCCGTTGACGGTTCAGTGTTCTTCGACCAGCGCAACATGAAAATCGAGGATTCTGGAAACGAGGAGACCAAGCACCTCAACTACATCGACATTCCCATCAATCTGCGCTACAACATCGGTCTTGGAAGTCTGGCGGGCATCTATATTGCTACAGGTCCTCAGTTCTCTTTCAATCTGGATGGCAAGTCGTTTTCACTGAAGGACATTGACAATACAGCCACTCAGTATGAGCTGAAGAAGTCAGAGTTTGGCTGGAACCTGGGTGCTGGTGTTCGTCTGCTCGGTCATCTTGAGGTGGGCTACAACTACTGCTTCCCCTTGGGCAAGTCTTCTGAAATCAAAGACGACAGCACTTGGGGTGTTGGCAAGAAGGTATTCAAGTCGTTCAAGAACCAGACCCATCAGGTTTCCATCGCCTATATCTTCTAAAGTATAGACTTTTCTGATTCAATATGCGCCGTGGAAGATTCATTGCGAACTTCCACGGCGCTTTTTTTGATGAATACTATGAGCTTATTCAACTTTCGCAAGTGTGCCGCATGGCAAAATGCCGTTAGGCATGAGAGATTGTAGCCAGCCATACTGCTACCCCGTAGGGGTTGCCAAATGGCTGGTATTCGTAAGGTCGGTGTATAGGTCTGCCGTAGGTAGATCGACATCCATTGCTATGCCTGTCGCATACCTACGGCATGCATGTCGCGGATCTTGAGTTTCGACTCCGAACTCAGCCTACCGTCAGATACGAGGTTGAGGAAACGGGCTATCTCCAGTTCCATGTTGTCGCTGATACCTTCGTATTTCTCCACTCGGGCGAACTGCTTGCTGAATTCCTTGTCTTCAGATAACTTGTGAATTGAGTAGTTACGGATAGTTACCGTTATGTATGAACATTGTTAAATAAGGTTAAAATATTTTGTTATTTTATAAGAGCGATAATATATTTGCATTACAAAATCTATTCAGACTATTGTTGCCCCCATCTAATTCTATTACTGATTAAAACCTAAATACGATATGATTAAAGGGATATCTGTTTTTTTTGCTTGTCTCTTGCCAGCAAGTTTTTTTGCTCAAAGTGATGCCAGCCATCCTATGTTGGAGGACATGAAAACGTGGGAATATACCTACCATCATTTCGTGGATTCCATAACAGATTACGCACATCTTGATATTGATAATCCTTATCCGATTCGTTATACGATAAGGGGTGACACGGTCATCAACGACATCTCATATTATAAAATGTATCTGGAAGTGGATGGTCAATCCTCGTATTATGCAGCCTACCGCGAAGAGGGACTGAAAGTGTACGTGTGTTTAAGAGGTAAAGATAAGGAGGACATTGCAGCAGATTTTGAGTATGAGGGACTTTATGACCCTGAAGGTTACGAGAAGGAGTACGATAAGGTCCAAGAAGAGATAGATTATGTAGATGTGGGAGGACAAATCTATAGGCGGCACAAATACTATTATTTAAGATATTATTATAGCACAGACGTGCCGGATGCTGTCGGTGTTGAAGGGATTGGATACTGGTACTATGGATTGAGATATCCGATCTTTTTATACCCTCCATACGATTGTGTATGTGATTACGAGGAGTTTGCTTCATGCTACGACAAAGATGGTAACGTTTTTCATGCCTCGGATTTCTTCAAAGAAGGAATACCAGCCTCCGTATCACAACCTGAGGGTCAACCTATGGAAGATGATACTGTCTATGATATTCAAGGACGGAAGTTGTCCGAGGGGTCGTCTTCTGGAACGATTCTCACGACGGACACCCCTTCCAAAGGCATACACATCATCCGCAACAGAGACGGAAAAACGCAGAAGGTTTACC
>CAMOWU010000017.1 GCA_946628545.1 uncultured Bacteroides sp.
ACCGATCGGAAGAACTGATTGAGACCAACCCCCTCCTTGGCCACATCACCAAACTCGGATTGGGGCCTAAGAAGAAAGAGGAATAGAATAATAACTTTCGTAACTTAAACAAGTCTATCGGAGCTGATAGAATCGCCCTGAAAGGGCAAAATCGCTAAGCCCAGGGTAACACCCTGGGAATAATATGTAACACCAACATCCAGCGCCCTGGAAGGGCAACATCAAATACTCAGGAACCAAACTGGGATTGGGGCCCAAGAAGAAAGAGGAATAAAATCATTGAACTTTCCCACCCTCATAAGAGAATATATGAAAGACGCTGAAAGCGTCTCCTTTCAGTAACCGAGGGTGCTTCGCACCCCGGATCGTACCCTAACGTAGAAAACTCGACCCTGAAAGGGTCGCCCATCCTGGAAGAGGGGCCACCCTTTCAGGGTGCGGGATAAAACGATATCAATTTGATGCACACAAAGCCAATAGCAGCTTCCCTGTGAATACTCATAGCACTCCTTTGCTGGAGGGAAGCTGGAAGTTGTGGACATCTCGCCTGACAGCCATCTTGATGGCCCTGGCCAAGGCTTTGAAGATGCCCTCAATTTTATGGTGCTCGTTGTCGCCCTCGGCTTTGATGTTGAGGTTCATCTTGGCGGCGTCGCTGAAGCTCTTGAAGAAGTGCAGGAACATCTCGGTAGGCATATCCCCCACCCTCTCGCGCTTGAACTGAGCGTCCCAAACGAGCCAGGCCCTTCCGCCAAAGTCGATCGCCACCTGACAGAGGCAGTCGTCCATGGGCAGGCAGTAGCCATAGCGCTCGATGCCACGTTTGTCGCCCAGCGCCTTGAGGAAGCACTCGCCAAGGGCGATGCCCGTGTCCTCTATGGTGTGATGCTCATCCACATGAAGGTCGCCCTTGACGTGTACCCTCAGTCCCACATTGCCATGCTTGGCGATTTGTTCAAGCATGTGATCGAAGAATCCCAGTCCGGTGGAGATGTCGCACTGGCCTTGACCGTCGAGGTCGAGTCTGATATCCACGTCCGTCTCCTTGGTGGTGCGGCGCACTGAGGCCACCCGCTGTCCACCGAAGATGATCTCCGCCACCTTACCCCATGTGTCTGCCACAACAACCTGGTCGCTGAAAGCATACTTCTCTTTCAGCGCATCTCGCTGTGCATCAGGCAGTCCACCCGCAATAACCACGGCCTTGCAACCGAGGTTGATCGCCAGTTGGGCATCGGTGTCTCTGTCGCCTATCACATAGCAGCGGGAAAGGTCGTAGTCGCCACTGAGATATTTGGACATCATGCCTGTTCCGGGCTTCCTTGTCGGCAGATGGTCCTCGGGGAAGGAACGGTCGATGAGGATGTCGTCGAACTCCACTCCTTCGCCTTTGAGTGTCTGTAGCATGAGGTTGTGGGTGGGCCAGAAGTCCTCCTCGGGATAGGCATCGGTGCCCAGTCCGTCTTGGTTGCTGACCATCACGAACTCATGCTGCGTGCGTGTGCGCAGGAAAGCGAGGTTGGAGATGGCTCCATCCACAAAACGGAATTTCTCGAACGAATCAATCTGTTCGTCTTCGGGTTCACAGAGTATGGTGCCGTCGCGGTCGATGAATAGGGCTGTTTTCATTTTTTTGAATGGGAGATATGGGAATTATGGGAGTAATGGGAATAATGGGAATTATGGGAACTATGGGAATAATGGGAGGCTCAGCCCTTATACTTGATGAGGGCAGAGAGCAGGGCGGCATTTTCCGGCTTTGTGCCCACGGTGATGCGGAGGCAGTTCTCGCAGAGTGTCACCCGCGTTCTGTTGCGCACGATAATCCCCTGATCCACCAGATAGCGGTAGATGGCATTGGCGTCGGTGACCTTCATGAGGAAGAAGTTGGCGTCGGAGGGGTAGATTTTCTTGCAAATGGGCAACGACGACAAGGCATGAATGAGCCTTTCCCTTTCCTCGAGAACCATGACAAGATGCTGCCTGAAGTCGCTCTGGTTGCGCAGCAGTTCAATGGCTTTCTCCTGTGAGAGTTTGTTCACGTTGTAGGGGTATTTCACCTTATTAAATAGTGCGATGATGTCGGTGGATGCGAAAGCCATGCCAAGACGGATGGCTGCACCTGCCCAAGCCTTCGACAAGGTGTTGAGCACGATGAGATTAGGATACTTCTGTAAGTCGAGTCGCAGGGGTCTCTGGCTGGAGAAGTCGGAATAGGCTTCATCGACCACCACGATGCCATGGAACTTCTCGATGATGCTGGTCATCACCTCTCTGTCGATGTTGTTGCCAGTGGGGTTGTTGGGGGAACATATCCACACCACCTTCGTCCGCTTGTCGCAGGCCTGCAGCACCTGACTGGCTGTGGTCTGGTAGTTCTGGTCGAGATTGACTGTGCGGTAATAGACATCGTTGATGTCGGCACACACCTGATACATACCGTAGGTGGGTGCAATGGCCACCACGTTGTCCACGCCCGGGTTGCAGAAGATGCGATAGACCAGGTCGATAGCCTCATCGCTTCCGTTGCCAAGGAAGATGTTCTGAACAGGAACATCCTTGATAGGAGCTATGACCTGCTTGAGTTTCTCCTGCAAAGGGTCGGGATAGCGGTTGATGCTGTTGTTGAAAGGATTCTCGTTGGCATCAAGGTAGGCAGAGGCTGTGACGCCCTTGAATTCGTCGCGGGCACAACTGTAGGGCTCGAGTTGCCAGATATTCTTCCGGACCAGGGATTGTAGATCAAACATAATGAATATAGTTTTTGTTTGCAAAATTGCGCAAAAAAGTCGAGAAAAACAAGAAAAACAGGCCATATCGTGTATCTAACGCATACATTTGTATTTTTTTTGATGATTTATTCGTCAAAAGTTTTAATTTTTCGACAAAACACTATACCTTTGCAACCGAAATCAAGAAAACTAAATCATTCTGAAAAAAGAAACGCCATTTTACTGACATTTAGAATTAGTTTTACAAGATTCAGAGACAAAAAGTAAACACAAACCATTAAAATCGTTTCACTATATGTGCGGAATAGTAGGATATTTAGGCAACCGACAGGCTTTTCCCGTGTTGATGAAAGGCCTGCGTCGTCTTGAATACAGAGGTTACGACAGTGCTGGAGTAGCCCTTCTGACCAATGAAGGCGAGTTGCATGTTTATAAGACGAAGGGCAAGGTGGCCGACCTGGAGGCGTATGTCTCAGACAAAGACATCAGCGGCACCGTGGGAATCGCCCACACGCGATGGGCCACGCATGGAGAACCCAACTCCACCAATGCCCACCCCCACATCTCGTCGAGTGGCAAACTGGCCATCATCCACAACGGCATCATCGAGAACTACGCTGTGCTGAAGCAATACCTTCAGGGGCATGGCGTGACCTTCCGCAGCGACACCGACACCGAGGTGCTCATCCAGTTGGTGGAATACATCAAGAACACCAAGAACTGCGACTTGCTGACCGCCGTACGCATGACGCTGCGCATGGTGGTAGGTGCGTATGCCATCGCCATCCTCAACAGCGAGGACCCCAACCAGATCATCGTGGCACGAAAGAGCAGCCCGCTGGTCATCGGCATCGGTGAGGACGAATGGTTCGTGGGCAGCGACGCCTCACCCATCATCGAATATACCGACAAGGTGATCTACATCGAGGACAATGAAGTGGCAGTGCTCACCCGTGGCCACAACTACAAGATTGTGGATATCCACAACGTGCAGATCGACCACGACATCCAGACCATCGACATGGACCTGGGACAGATAGAGAAAGGTGGGTTCCCGCACTTCATGATGAAGGAGATTTTCGAACAGCCTGAATGCCTGAGCAAGTGCATGAGCGGAAGGGTGAACGTGGATATCGACAATGTGGTGCTGTCGGCTGTGATCGACCACCGCGATAAGTTGCTGTCTGCCAAACGGTTCATCATCGTGGCTTGCGGTACGAGCTGGCATGCCGGACTCATCGGCAAGCAGTTGATCGAGAGCTATTGCCATATCCCAGTGATGGTGGAGTATGCTTCCGAATTCCGCTATAGCAACCCTCCTATATCATCCGACGATGTGGTGATTGCCATCTCGCAGTCGGGCGAAACGGCCGACACGCTGGCAGCCGTGGAGATGGCCAAAAGCAAGGGAGCCTTCATCTACGGTGTGTGCAATGCGGTGAGTTCGTCCATTCCCCGAGCCACCGACACGGGCAGCTACATCCATGTGGGACCCGAGATCGGTGTGGCGAGCACCAAGGCCTTCACCGGACAGGTGACGGTGCTGACCATGCTGGCTCTGGCTCTGGCCAAGGAGAAGGGCACCATCGACGAAAACGAGTTCAAGGAGACCGTGGAGGAACTCTACGCCATCCCCGACAAAATGCGCAAAATCCTGGGAAACAACCCAAGGATAGAAACCATCGCCAAGATTTTCACCTATGCCCACAACTTCCTCTACCTGGGACGTGGATTCAACTATCCCGTGGCACTTGAGGGGGCACTCAAACTGAAGGAGATCAGTTATATACACGCCGAGGGCTATCCTGCCGCAGAAATGAAGCACGGACCGATAGCCTTGATCGACGAGGAGATGCCGGTGGTGGTGATTGCCACCAACAACACGCTCTACGACAAACTGATGAACAACATACAGGAGATCAAGGCGCGCAACGGACGTGTCATCGCCATCGTCAACGAAGGCGACACACGAGTGAGCCACATGGCCAACGAAGTGATTGAGGTGCCTGCCACCAAGGAGTGCCTTGAGCCTCTGCTTGCCATCATCCCACTGCAGCTACTCGCCTACCATATCGCTGTCTGCAAGGGAAAGGATGTGGACCAGCCCCGCAACCTGGCCAAGTCAGTGACCGTGGAATAATCATCTTAGGAAAACCTAGAAAAGCCTAGAATTCCCTAGGATCTCCTAGAATTTCCTAGGATTTCCTAGAAATCCCTAGAATAGCCTAGCCTTCCTATCCCTGGCTCATGAGCTGGGCGAAATGGAGCAGTTTATAGAATTTGAAAACAGTGAGGGAGGGATTGGCGCCAAGGAGATGGGCGGTCAATCTCTTCTCGCTTTTTTCGTAAAGCCAAGCTGCAAAAGCTTGCAGATGGAAGCGCCGGAGCAGTTCATAGCCTCGAATCAAAGCCGAACCCTCGCGCAGTTTGGTATAGAATTTCTTGAGCGTTCGATTGGACTCCTTGATTTTACTGAGAAACACAGCATTGTCCTCTATGTCCATGTTGAGCATGGGATTCTCTATGTGGAGAATGGTCAGCCCTCGTTCCTTCAACTGGCATCCGAAGAGCAAGTCCTCATAACCGTAGTCCTTGAAATCCTCATCGAACTGAATTTTCATAAATGCCTCCTTGGAAATCATGAAATTGAAGGACCTGAACGAAGCATAGGGATTCCTGTTGCGCATTGGGGCGGTGAACCTGGTCTCGGCT
Organism: uncultured Bacteroides sp.; assembly: GCA_946628545.1. GTDB lineage: Bacteria > Bacteroidota > Bacteroidia > Bacteroidales > Bacteroidaceae > RUG11857. The sequence goes on from CAMOWU010000017.1 coordinate 5,445, forward strand.
TCTTTCTCATACTTGTATCTCAGGGTTTTGTCAGGCGAAGGACATTGACTGGGATGCACGATCGATCCGCAAACCACATCGGCCTTGCCTGCCACCTCTGCATAAAGGGAAAGAAAACGGTCGGTGGCAGGCATACCGTCGGCATCGAGAAAGACCAAGTGTTCTCCCTTGGCCTGGGATGCAAGGAAATTGCGGGTGGCTGCCCGTCCGCAGTTCACCTCACGCATGAAAACCTTGCAACCATCCACCTGACGAAGGGAGGCATGGGCTTGACGCACCTGTTGCTGGGTGGAACAGTCGTCGGCGACGATGATCTCCGTCTCCGTGGACAAACCAGCGGCTTCCCTCGCCAATTGGTGGACAAGGGCTGTGCAGTCGTAATTGTATGTGGGGATAAGCACGGAGAGCATCTGCAAAGAAAGACCTCTCCGCCCCTGCAGCCCAAGGGAATTGAATGGAAAGGAGGGAGGAGGGAGATGGGCAGAGGGACGGAGAGGAGGGATGAAAGGGGATTAGTACTGCTCGTCCTCGTTAGGGAACTTGCGGTCTTTGACATCCTGGATGTAGTTGCCGATGGCATCGGTCATGACGGCGCTCAGGTCGGCATAGCGACGCAGGAACTTGGGTGTGAAACCCTTGGTCATGCCAAGCATGTCGTCGATGACAAGCACTTGGCCATCGACTGCACCGCCGGCACCTATTCCGATAACGGGAATCTTCAGTTCTGAAGCCACCTGCTCTGCCAACTTGGCAGGAATCTTCTCGAGCACGACTGCAAAGCAACCGGCCTCTTCCAGCAAGTGGGCGTCGTTGATCAGTTTCTTGGCCTCGGCTTCTTCCCTAGCACGGACGGTGTAGGTACCGAACTTGTTGATGCTCTGTGGGGTAAGACCAAGATGACCGCAAATGGGAATACCGGCAGCGAGGATTTTCTTCACCGTCTCGATAATCTCCTCACCACCCTCCAGCTTGAGGGCGTCGCAATGGCTCTCCTTCATGATCCTGATGGCATTCTGCACACCCTCGGTGGCATTCACCTGATAAGTGCCGAAGGGCATGTCGCAAACGACAAGGGCACGCTTCACTCCCCTCACCACCGACTTGGCGTGATAAATCATCTGGTCGAGCGTGATAGGCAGTGTGGTGATGTTTCCAGCCATGACGTTGGAGGCAGAGTCGCCCACAAGGATCACGTCCATGCCGGCTCCGTCAACAATCTGAGCTGTGGTGTAGTCGTAGGCAGTGAGCATAGCGATCTTCTTGCCTTCGGTCTTCATTTGGAAAAGTCGGTGAGTGGTGACTTTTCTCTGGTCTTCAACTAAATATCCAGCCATTTTTCTTTTTGATGAAACTTGAGTTTTATATAATTTTGAATCAAATTTTTCGTTAATTTTGAGCGAAGCGACCATCAACGACCGAATCGCTTACTTGCGAGCATCTCACATACCTTGAAGTAATCGAGCTCACTGAAGGAATGGACTGCGACATCACTGTATTGCCTGACAGTCTCTTCCTTTGTGGTGGTGATCATGCCGACAGTGAACATCCCCGAATTGAGGCCGGCCTTGAGGCCGTTGAGCGCGTCCTCGAAGACCACACAATGCGACTTCTCCTCCCCAAACAACTCTGCACCCAGCAGAAAACACGAGGGGTCGGGCTTCGACTTGGGAAACATGTCGGCAGTGAGCACCTTGTCGAAGAGCTGGTCGAAGTCGGGATGGTAGTCCCTCACCCACCGCATCTTGTCATCGTTGGAACTGGTGACAACGGCGCACTTCACACCATGATGCCTGATGTCGAGGATAAACTCTCTGGCTCCAGGGAAGAAATCGTAGCGCATGCCAGCTTCCCATTCGTAGATGAGGCGGGTCATCTCACGCTGGAGCTCCTCGCCCTTGAAATAGCGGTCGAGGATGTCGGTGAGGGTGGTGCCTTTGATCCGCTCATGGAAATCGGGCACGTCGGGATAGTATTTTTTCTGAATCCCACTCCAGAAGACGGAATACTGCGACTCGGTATCGACGAGCGTTCCATCGAGGTCGAAAAGGGCCACTTTGAAGTCGGGCGTTTTGGCAGTTTCCATCTTCCTAAACGTATGTAAAGTTGTTCTTCTCCATAAAATCAAGTGCAAAAGTAGATAAAAATTCGGATTTATATGCCTCTCGAGAAAAAAACGTTTCCTATTTATAGAGGAAAAGATAATATTTTAGAACATTTAAACCAATAATCTCGGAAAACTGCGCAAAAATTCCTAATTTTGCAGTGCAATGAGCAGGATTTTAGCTATAGACTACGGTAAAAAACGAACTGGCATCGCTGTCAGCGACCCCACTCAAATCATCGCCAACGGCTTGACCACAGTCCCAACATCCACACTTTTCGACTTCGTGAAGCAATACATGGAGCAAGAAGAGGTGGAACGCATCGTGGTGGGACTGCCCAAGAAACCCAACGGAGAGTATTCAGACAGCATGGCGAGCATCGAACCCTTTGTCAACCGACTCCGCAAACACTTCCCCACGGTTCCCGTAGAGTACTACGACGAACGTTTCACCTCTGTGCTGGCACATCAAGCCATCATCGACAGCGGCATAGGCAAGAAGGCGAGGCAAAACAAGGCTCTGGTCGATCAAATCAGCGCCACCATCATCCTACGCGACTACATGGAATGGCGAAGAATGCAAGCCACCTTCCAACAACACCTACCTGATGAATCTTAAAGGTAAAAAGGATTCGAAATCCCGAACTACCGCTATTCCATCATCTCGTTAAGAACGCAAAGAACGCAAATAACGTTAAGAACGTTAAGAACGTTAAGAACGAAAAAAAACGAAAATAACAAAAAAAAACAACGAAATAAATCACAAAAGACAATGATACTACCTATGTACATTTTCGGCCAACCCGTGTTGCGCAAGCAGGCCGAGGACATACCTACGGACTACCCGGGGTTGCAGCAGTTGATCAGCGACATGTTTGAGACCATGAAGAACGCCGAAGGAGTCGGACTGGCCGCACCACAAGTGGGACTCTCCATCAGGGTGGTGGTCATCGACCTCGACATCCTCAAGGACGACTATCCCGAGTACGCCGGATTCCTCCACGCCTACATCAACCCACACATCCTGGAATTCAGCGACGACACATGCACCATGGAGGAAGGATGCCTCAGCGTACCGGGCATACACGAGAACGTACGACGCTCGAAAAGCATACACGTCACCTACCTCGACGAAAACCTACAGCCTCACGACGAATGGGTCGATGGCTATCTGGCAAGGGTGATGCAACATGAATTCGACCACCTTGAAGGCAAGTTGTTTGTCGATAAGATTGCTCCACTACGCAAACAGATGGTGAAGAAGAAACTAATGTCGATGGCCAAGGGCAAGTTCAACTGCGCCTACAAGCACAAGCCCAACTGACTCCAGGCCTCCCCCACCCGACCTGATCACCAATGAAACGACAACTGACACTGTTGCTATGGACCTTGCTGGCCCTCACGCCCTTGAAGTCTGAAGCGCAAATCAACACAGAGCGCATGATGAATATCGGGCGGAATGCGCTGTACTTCGACGACTACGTGCTGTCGATACAGTACTTCAACATGGTCATCAGTGCCAAACCGTATCTACACGAACCCTATTTCTACCGAGGACTGGCCAAGTTCTACCTCGACGACTACCAAGGAGCGCGCGAGGACTGCACCAAGGCCATTGAACGCAACCCTTTCTTCCCCAACAGCTATCAGGTCAGAGGATTGTCGCTCATCAACCTGGGACTCTACGCCGAGGCGGCTGCCGACTACGAGGTGGCCATCGAGATGGAACCCAACAACAACGCACTGTGGAACAACCTCGTGCTATGCCGCATCGAAACGGAGGAAACCGACAAAGCCGACAGCTTGACCGACCAAATGGTCAAGAAATGGCCCAAAGACCCAAGGTGCTACACACTCAAAACACAAATTTGGATGCTCAAGGCCGACACCGCCACGGCTGAGAAATGGCTCGACAAAGCCATCGACATCGACCCCTACGACGCATCAAGCCTCGCCATGAAATCACAGTTCCTCATGCGACGGGAGGATTACACGGCTGCCGACAGCACACTCACCAAGGCCATACACCTGGAACCACGCAACGTGCGAAACATCATCAACCGAGCACTGTGCCGCTACCAGATGAAAAACCTAAGGGGAGCTATGGCTGACTACGACACAGCGCTCGACATCGACCCCGACAACTTCATCGGACACTACAACCGAGGACTGCTGCGCGCACAGGTGGGCGACGACAACAGAGCCATCGAGGACTTCGACTTCATCATACGCATCGACCCCGACGACATCATGTCGATCTTCAACCGAGCTCAACTGCTCGACAAGACAGGCGACTACCGGGCGGCCATTCGCGACTACACCACCGTCATCAAAGCCTACCCAAAGTTCCTACATGGATACCAACTGAGGGCGGAAGCCAGAAAGAAAATTGGCGACACAAAGGGGGCACTGGCTGACGAGGACCATATCCTGCGCGAACAAATAGCACACCGATTCGGATACTCCACGCCCACCAGCCGACAGAAGAACGTCACCAGAAAGAAATCACAAGTCAACCTCGACGACTACAACAAACTGGTCACCGAGGACGAACAGGATAGCAAGACCTATGAGAGCGAATACAGAGGCAAGGTGCAAAACCGCAATGTCGAGGCGCAACTGCTGCCGCTCTATGCACTGACCTACAACTTCGACAAGAAGGCCATACGCGAAGAATACAACTACCAACAGGACATCGACAAACTCAACCGACAGAAACTGCTGCCAGAACACCTCCTGATCAACAACAACGACAACAACATCACTGAGGAGGAGTTCCACCGCAGAATGGCATCGGTGGAGGCACTGCGCAAGAAAGGAAACAGCGCCACCAACAGCCTGGCACTGAGCATCGACTACTACATACTACAAGACTATGAGAACGCTATCAACGCACTCGACGAAGCCATCAGCCAAGACGGCAACTCCACACTCGCTTTCTTCCAGAGAGGGGTCGTCAGGGCAAAGATGACGGCTATCAACAGCCAGTCTGCCACCACTGCACCCAACAACGGCATACCTGCCGGACAGCCGCAGCGAATGAACCTCATGATGGTGAAAGCCGACCTGACACAAGCCATACAACTCGACCCATCATTCACACTCGCCTACTACAACCGAGCCTGTGTGGAATACAACCTCGGAGACTACAAGGCGGCCATCGACGACTTCAACAAGGCCATCGATATGAAAAACGACTTTCCGCAGGCCTACTACAACCGAGGACTCACACGCATAGCCATGGGAGAAACCGACGCTGGAGTGACTGACTTGAGCAAGGCTGGCGAACAGGGCATCTACACCGCCTACAGCCTCATCAAAAAATACACCAAACCCAAAGCCAACAAATAAAATCGACAAAAACGCCCCGAACGACAAAAAATCGCCCCGAAAGGGCAATATCACTCAGAACGCCCCGAAGGGGCAACATCTATTAGCCCAGGGCGGTGCCCTGGGCTTTTTTTTACAAGGCCCAGCCATGCCTATAGCATCTATAGCGTCTATAGCATCTATAGCGTCTATAGCATCTATAGCATCAGCGCCTTATAAAAAAAACACTCACTCAAACAACGTAAATAAACTTAAATAAAAAAAATTTGGGTGAATGCGTGAAAGTTTGTAACTTTGCAGTTTGAATGCAAAACGACAAGCAAGAAAAAGAAAAAACGACAAAGATATGATCAAGATTACCTTCCCGGACAAGTCTGTCCGTGAGTACGAGGCCGGGGTGACTGGCCTTCAGATTGCAGAAAGCATCAGCCCACGCCTGGCACAGGACGTGCTGGCATGCAGAGTGAATGGCGAGACAACAGAACTCAACCGACCCATCAACGAGGACTGCGAGTTCGTGCTCTACAAATGGGACGATGATGAGGGCAAGCACGCCTTCTGGCACACATCTGCCCACCTCATGGCCGAAGCACTGCAGGAACTGTGGCCCGGCACACAATTCGGCATCGGACCCGCCATCGAAAACGGATTCTACTACGACGTGATGCCACCAGAGGGTGTGACACTCTCCGACGCCAACTTCCCCGAGATAGAGAAGAAGATGCAAGAACTGGTGCAACGCAAGGAATCACTGGTGCGCAAGATGGTGGCCAAGGACGAAGCCATGGCTTTCTTCGCCGAGCGCGGACAAACCTATAAGAACGAACTGATCGCCGACCTCGAGGACGGACATATCAGCACATATACACAAGGCAACTTCACCGACCTCTGCCGCGGACCGCACTTGGTTTCGACAGAGAAAATCAAGGCCGTGAAGGTGCTCTCGCTCGCCGCAGCCTACTGGAGGGGCGACGCCACACGACCCATGATGACCCGTCTCTACGGTATCACCTTCCCCAAGAAGAAGATGCTCGATGAGTACCTCGTGAAACTGGAAGAGGCCAAGAAACGCGACCACCGCAAGATCGGCAAGGAAATGGAACTCTTCATGTTCTCCGAACGCGTGGGCAAAGGACTGCCCATCTGGCTGCCCAAAGGCACAAGCGTACGCATCATGCTCCAGGACTTCCTCCGCAAGATCCAGAAACGCTATGGCTACCAAGAGGTGATCACACCGCACATCGGAAGCAAGCAACTCTACGTGACAAGCGGACACTACGCACACTACGGCAAAGACTCCTTCCGACCCATCACCACACCGGAAGAGGGAGAAGAGTATATGCTCAAACCCATGAACTGCCCCCACCACTGTGAGATCTACGCACAGCAGCCACGCTCCTACAAAGACCTGCCACTGCGCATCGCTGAGTTCGGAACAGTCTATCGCTACGAGCAGAGCGGAGAGCTCCACGGACTGACACGTGTGCGCTCCTTCACACAGGACGACGCACACCTCTTCTGCCGTCCCGACCAAGTGAAGGAAGAGTTCAAACGAGTGATGGACATCATCTTCATCGTATTCAAAGCACTCGACTTCCCTGAGTATGAGGCACAGATATCACTGCGCGACCCCAACGACAAAGAGAAATACATCGGAAGCGACGAGGTGTGGGCAGAGGCAGAACAGGCCATCGTCGATGCTTGCAAGGAAAAAGGACTGAAAACCACCGTGGAATACGGAGAGGCAGCCTTCTACGGACCTAAGCTCGACTTCATGATCAAGGACGCACTCGGACGACGCTGGCAGCTGGGCACCATCCAAGTCGATTACAACCTGCCTGAGCGTTTCCAACTGGAATACACGGGCAGCGACAACGAGAAGCACCGCCCAGTGATGATCCACCGCGCACCTTTCGGATCACTGGAACGATTCATCGCCGTGCTCATCGAACACACTGCCGGACAGTTCCCACTCTGGCTCCTTCCAGAACAAGTGGCTATCCTGCCCATCTCAGAGAAATTCAACGACTACGCCAACGAGGTGTGCAACTACCTCAACGCACACGACGTACGCGCGGTGGTCGATGACCGCAACGAGAAAATCGGACGCAAGGTTCGCGACAACGAACTCAAGCGCATACCTTACATGCTCATCGTCGGCGAAAAAGAAGCCAACGAAAGCACTGTTTCGGTACGAAAAAAGGGTGAAGGAGACCTCGGAGCGATGAAAATGAGCGATTTTGCAAATAAAATCAACGAAGAAGTTCGTAGTATGACAGAAAATTTCTAACTTTGCATGATTTTTTCACTAAAGGGGGCTTCTATAAATTGTCTTTCTGGAATTTTTGAAGGATTTCTTTAGTAGATGGCTGTGCGGCATGAGGGAGCAATGCGGGCATTGTGACCGAATGACAAGCAGCCAGATGCAAAGAAAGACCAAAAATTACGAAAGAGTTCATATCTGCTCAATTTAGGATTAATAATTCAATGAACAGGGAATTTATAGAAGTCCCCTAAACATCATCAAAAGGAGGAAACAAGCACTCAATAACCCCTAACACAACCTTAATGAAAGGAGACAACAAAAAGAACCAGTATCGTGTAAACGAACAGATCCGCGTACGGGAAGTGCGCATCGTGGGCGATGACATCGAATCAGCCGTGGTGCCTATAAAAAAAGCACTCCAAATGGCAGAAGATATGGGCGTGGACCTCGTGGAAATCTCGCCTAACGCCAACCCTCCTGTCTGCCGATTGATCGACTACTCCAAATTCCTCTACCAACAGAAGAAGAAGGCCAAGGAGATGAAAGCCAAGCAGGTGAAGATGGAAGTGAAGGAAATCAAGTTCGGACCACAAACCGCTGAGGCCGACTACAACTTCAAACTCCGACACGCCAAGGAGTTCATCGCAGATGGAAACAAGGTCAAGGCATACGTCTTCTTCAAGGGACGCAGCATCTTGTTCAAGGAACAGGGTGAGGTGCTGCTGCTTAGACTGGCCAACGACATGGAGGAAGTCGCCAAGGTGGAAAACATGCCCGTGCTCGAAGGTAAGCGCATGAGCATCATGCTCGCGCCTAAAAAACCAGCACAGCCCAAAAAACAACAGCCTAAGCCCGACAAGAGCAGAGGAGGAAAAGACGACAAGGCTGCCCAGAAGAACGACGCTCCTGCAGACACCACTGAACAAAGCGACAACCTGGAAGACTCTCCTGCCAACAACGAACAATAAATGACAATAAGGGTGCGTAACGTCCTGGTATATACGTTGCCACTGAATCAATAACAATTAAACAATTACAAAAAATGCCAAAAGTTAAGACAAATTCCGGCGCTAAGAAACGCTTCAAGCTGACCGGAACAGGTAAGATCAAAAGACAGCATGCTTATCACAGCCACATTCTGACGAAGAAGACTAAGAAGCAGAAGAGAAACCTCGACCACTCCACTATCGTGGTGAAAGCCAACGAGAAACAAGTACGTGACCTTCTGAACCTGAGATAAGCCAAAGAGACAAACAAACAATTGTAGAACAGAGTGTTTAGCCAACAAAGGTGAGCGAAGCGTTCAATCAACTCAACCGCCCCTTCAAGACCATCGACAAAAAGATGGCGCTAACATTCACAAAAAGACAAAATTATGCCAAGATCAGTTAATCATGTTGCTTCAAGAGCAAGAAGAAAGAAGATTCTCAAGCGTGTGAAAGGACAGTTCGGCGCACGCAAGAACGTATGGACCGTAGCGAAAAACGCCTATGAGAAAGGACTCACCTACGCTTTCGCCGACCGCCGCAGAAAGAAACGCGAGTTCCGCGCACTGTGGATCCAGCGTATCAACGCCGCTGCACGCCTCGAGGGTATGTCCTACTCTCAGTTGATGGGTGCACTCCACAAGGCAGGCATCGAAATCAACCGCAAGACTCTCGCCAGCCTCGCCATGCACAACAACGACGCTTTCAAGGCCATTGTTGACAAAGTGAAGTAGAGAAAAAAGGCTGACTGCAGCCCAAACATAAGCTCAACACGAAAAGGGACATCGCCATGCTACGACGATGTCCCTTTTTAAGCCACTCAAAACAACTACATATCAATAAAAAGTCGTAACTTTGCATGGACAATGTAGGGACACGACGTGTCGTGTCCGTTGCAACGGCCTACGCAACAACTAACGTCCACAACGCAAAACAACGAACATCATCAAAATGAGCAAGAAACGCCTGACCATACTCTCCATTGCCATCGTAGCCGGCATCATCATCATCGACCAAATCATCAAGGTCGTGGTCAAGACCAACATGCACCTCTACGAGCACATCCCAGTGACAGACTGGTTCAACATCGCCTTCACAGAGAACAAAGGTATGGCGTTCGGCATGCAACTCTTCAAAGACACACCACTGGAGAACATCGGAAAGATGGGACTGACCATCTTCCGCATACTCGCGGCATGCTTCATCATCTACTATATCAGGCAACAAATTAGAAAAGGGGCATCGACCGGATATATCGTGCTTTTGTCAATGGTGCTTGCAGGCGACATCGGAAACGTCATCGACTGCATGTTCTACGGACAGATCTTCAGCGCATCCTATCCCGAACCAGCACCGCTGGCCACATTCGTGCCTTTCGGACAAGGATACGACGACTTCATGATGGGACGAGTGGTCGATATGTTCTACTTCCCACTCGTGGAATGGAACATGCCCTACATACCACTACTCTCCTGGATACCTGGATTCCCTGCCGTGGGAGAACACTGCGTCTTCTTCAACGCCATATTCAACTTCGCCGACGCATCCATCTCCGTGTCGATGGTGGCGCTCATCCTCTTCTACCGCAAGCAAATCATGGCCATCGGATCCCAACCCGAGAATAACAAGTGACAGTGAGCGGATAGAATCGCCCTGAAAGGGCAACAGCGCTAAGCCCAGGGCAACGCCCTGGGAATCAATGCCCTGATACCAAGACATCGCCCTGAAAGGGCAACATCACCCCTTCGGGGCGAACTTGCTAAAGATGAATAACCAACAAGAAGAAAAAACAACCCAAGTACAAGACAACAAGGAATGAATAGGAAAATGCTCTACTTCTCGGTGATGTTCACCACCATCATGGCGCTGCTGACAGCTTGTGAGCAGAAGCCAGACCATGTGGTGTCGAAATCGAAAATGGAACAGCTACTCTATGACTACCACCTGGCCAAGAGCATGATCAACCAACTTCCTCCCAACGAAAAGTACAAAGAACAACTCTACATCGACGCAGTGCTGAAGAAAAACGAGGTGAGCCAGGAAGACTTCGACAGCTCGCTGGTGTGGTACAACCGGCACAACACCGACCTCAAGGACATCTACGACAACCTCAACAAACGATTCGAAACAGCTGACAAGGAACTGCAGCTGAGCACAGGCAACACTTCCATGGCAAACGTAGCCAGCAGCAATGGCGACACTGCCAACATCTGGAACGGAGCAGCCATCATCGTACTGCGACCAAAACCATCGCTCAACCACGAAAGCTTCATCATCAACGCCGATACCAGCTTCCACCGATTCGACCGATTCATCCTCTCGGGCGACTTGTCGATGATCAACGACAACGCCATGAACAGAAACAACTCCGTCACCATGAGCCTGACCATCAGGTACAAGGACAACAAGGTCATCAGCGACACACGCACACTCCGTACGGCAGCCCGTCAAGACCTGTCCATCGAAGCTCACGACGACAAAGATATCGCATCCGTCAGCGGATTCATACACTACAATGCCAACAATACCGAACAACGAAGCCTCGCACTGGTCAACAACCTGACACTCATCAGGATGCACAAACCCGACTCACTCATACAAAAGACCCACCGAGCTGACACCATGAAGGTGGACACCACACCTGTGGTTCGAATCGACACCACACGACCATCGCGACATCTCACTCCCGACGAACTGAGAGAACAAAACCGCAGCGACGAGGAACTGAAACTCAAAACCGCACCCGAGGCCTCCAAAATCCGACGCAGGTTCAAAAGAAGAGGCACAAACCAAAACAACAAACAACCACGGCAACCACAAAGGGCAACACCTGCCAGAAAGTAACTCCATACAACATGCCATGCGAAGAGTAGCAGCCAACAGAGTCTATTTCTCAACCAACAAAGCCTACAACAACCATGTCATTGAAATCATCGACAAGACGGTAGTCAACCACTACCAGCTTCACGACGAACTGGAACTGACCGAATGGCTGGGAGGGATCATCATCATCGCCCAAGAACCCACTATCGCCCAATTCATTGAGAACATGCAAGATAAGGGTCCGTCGCCTCAACATCTCGACGACATCCTCAAGGATGTCTATGAAAGAGGCAACACTGAATCAAACGGCATCAAATCCTATTCAGCGATCCACATCAGAGGTATTGACATCTCAACAGGAAAAAATCTTGACAAAATAAAAATCACGCAACTTCATGAACACTTTTGACACCACAACAGAAATTCAAGAAAAACAGATAATCGCCATTACTCAAAGCAACTTCACAAGAAACGCTGAAAATACCTTATTTAGATTTTGTCTAAATAACAAACTTGCTCAGAAGAATTGTTTCATGAAATGCTAACACCCTATCTTATGGGGTATTGCAAAAAATGAAGATGTGGAACAAAAAAACATTCAAAATCTATCGAATCAATCACAAATAACTGATAACCAAAATGTTTATATTTTTTTGGCATTTTTTTTGCAAAAAGTTTCACTCATCTTCAACAAATTGAAATCAAAGCATTTATGGAGAACCCAAAAGTGCCAGAAAGAAAAAAGACTTGCATAATTGAAAATAAATGCTGAAATTTGCATTGTAAGAAAAGAAGAAGAACAATCAACCATCAAATGTCACCATTAATGGAAAACAATCCATCACATCTTTGGGAGAAGTGTCTGTCCATAATCCATGACAATATTTCCCAACAACAATTCGACACTTGGTTCAAGTGCATCAACTTATGCACGTTCAAGGACCACAAGCTGACACTTATCGTGCCAAGCCCCTTCGTGTACGAATTTGTTGAGGAGCATTATCTGGACTTATTGAGAAAGACCATCACTAAGGTGTTTGGCAAAGACGTGACTTTGACTTATAAGGTACTCGAAGACGCACAGAATGACATCTACAGCCAAATAGACTCATCCAACAAAACCAACCTGCAGCCTTCACATACCACAAGACCAGCCAATGTCACTCCCGAGCCTGTCACCTCTGCCGTGGCCGACGAACTCGACTCCCAACTCAATCCCAACTACAACTTCGAGAACTTCATCGAAGGGGCAAGCAACAAGTTGGTACGCAGTGTGGGTGAGGCGATCAGCAAAACCCCATCGCGCACCTTCAATCCCTTGTTCATCTATGGACACTCAGGAGTGGGAAAGACACACCTTGTGAACGCCATAGGACTACGCACGAAAGAACTGCACCCGCGCATGCGCGTGCTATACGTGAGCGCGCACCTCTTCCAAGTACAATACACCGACGCTGTCAGAAACAACAAGGTCAACGAGTTCATCACTTTCTACCAGACCATCGACATGCTGATCATCGATGATATACAGGAACTGTCGGGGAAAACGAAGACGCAACAAACATTCTTCCACATCTTCAACCACCTGCACATCAACGGCAAACAGATCATCATGACAGCCGACCGACCACCTATCGAGATCATCGGACTGGAGGAGAGGTTGCTCACACGCTTCAAGTGGGGACTGCAAGCAGAAATCGAAAAGCCGAACCAAGAGCTGCGCCGCATGATCCTGGAAGACAAAATACGCAAGAATGGCCTGATGATAGCCCCCAACGTGGTGGATTTCATCTCCAAGAACGTCAGCGAGAACATCCGCGACCTTGAGGGCATCATCAACTCTCTGCTGGCTCATTCCGTCGTCTATAACAACTGCGACATCGACATGCAGTTGGTCAATACCGTTCTTCCACGATTCATGCCTAAGCGCAACACTGAAATCACTATCGACTTCATCATCGAGACTGTGTGCAACTACTTCAATGTCAGCAGTAAAGACATCTGTTCACAGTCGCGCAGGCAGCCCTACATCTACATCCGGCAAGTGGCCATCTATCTGGCCAACAAACACACCGATGTGTCGAACGTACAGATTGGAAAGGCTTTCGGCGGCCGAAACCACGCCACTGTGCTGCACTCTATCACACAGATGAAAAACCTCATCGAAACTGAAGAGAAGACCGCCACGGAAATCAGCAAGATCGAAGACCTGCTGGTTGGAGGATAAACAACTCGATACCAACGACTTAAAAAGGCCGCTTGAACATTCAAGCGGCCTTTTTTGTAGGGACGCGACGTGTCGCGTCCGTTATGATCCGAATACGAGATTGCGACGTGTCGCGTCCGCCACTATAAAACGATTACTCGGGGAACGTGAAATCCACCTTCTGCACCCCTGGAGCATAGATGGTACGGAAGTCATCCTTCATGGAAATGACGTGGTAGCCAGCCTCGCGCCACTGCTGCCCCAACTTGAGGGCCTTGTCGCGGTTGGCATGGTCGCGGGTGTCATCGTCGGCTATGAGCATGAAGGCCGCGCAACGATACTTGTTGCTCAGACAGTAGTTGTGCATAGAGCAGTCACCACCACTGTTGCCAAACGACAACACGGGCACCTTGCCTATCTCCTGGCTGATCTGCAGCACCTTATTGGTCTTCAAGTTCTTGATAATCAACTCATCGGTGCGCACCAGATTCTCCTCTTTTCCCATGGTGTAATCAACACCGGCCTCTTCGCCCTGACTGCTCGACACCAGTTTCACATCCATACCAATCACCCTGTTGGGAGCAATGCCAAGAGGCTCTACCAAACTGCGGCAAATGAAGCGGTCGGAACCTGAAACCACATAGTAGGTGAAATCCTTGGACTTCAGATACTCAAAGACCTCCAACATGGGCTGGTAGAAACTTTCTCCATAGGTCATACCAGTGAAGCCGTTGGCGGGCTGCTGAGCATAAGCCTTCACATAGGCATCGAACTCAGCGAGTGTCATTCCAGAATAGGCCTTGGCTGCCGCACGCGCGTGGATCATATCAAAGTGTGCGGGCAGCGGCGTTCCCTGACGCACAAAATCCCTGATGTTCTGGGCGGCCTGACGCACGTCTTCTGGTGCCTTGTCCTTGTATGTGGGGTCGTCCAAGACACGATACTCAAGCAGATTGTACTCAAAATAAGTGGGATAGAGCTCACCAACGAAAGTACCGTCCATATCGAAGGTGGCGATACGGTCTTCCACCTTGATGAAGTTGGGCGAAGCAGGGTTGGTCACGTCTTCCACATAATCCTTCAATGCCGACAGTGCCTCGCACTGGTTCCACGACTGAAAATACTTGATGTCAACTTGAGATTGGCTTTGTGGCTCATGATCGTCCTTGCCACACGATGTCATCATCGGACCGCAAATCAGGACAGCGGTCATCATCCATAAAAAAATCCTTTTCATCTTCATTGTTTATATGATTACTAAAATCTTTGCAGTATATATGAATGTCAAGATAGTAAGCAATTACTCCCTATTCTACTCCCCCTTTAACTCCCTATTCTACTCCCATTTTAACTTCCTCTTTAACTTCCCCTTTAACTTCCCCTTTAACTCCCTATTCTACTCCCATTTTAACTTCCTCTTTAACTTCCCTTTTAACTCCCCCTTTAACTTCCTCTTTAACTTCCATTTTAACTTCCATTTTAACTTCCCTTTTAACTTCCCCTTTAACTTCCATTTTAACTTCCCTTTTAACTTCCATTTAAACAAACCCCTGCATCTCCAAGGCCTCCATCAAGCCTTTCGACATGAAGACATTGTCGTTCTTCGTGTAGCGAACATCTGTAAAGACCTGGGCGAGTGTCTTTTTATTGTTCTCGGCGACGAAACGCTTGCTCTCTTCCAGACTCTCCTTATAAGCATAGATACGGTCGATGTCGGCAGGTAAGTAGTCTTTATATGTGTCGTGATGGAGGATGCCATCGAGTGGCAGACGGTCGGTCTGCTCTGGCCATTCATCGGGATAACCCACGGTGATGGTGGCCACAGGGAAGACAAGGCGGGGAAGATTCAGCACACGGATGATGTCCTTGGGCATATAGACCGTCGTTCCCAAATAACAGGTCCCTAATCCCTCTGCCTCTGCCAAATTGCAGAAGGTCTGCGTCAGCAACAGCGTATCAGACGCGGCGTTGATGAAAGAGAGAAAGTTGTCGTAGCCAGGCTGGGCCTCACGCTGTTCACACCATTTCGACGCACGATTGAAGTCGGCGCAGAAAGTGAGCACAAGTGGCGCGCCCATGACCATCGGCTGGTTGAAATGCGCGGGGGCGAGCTCGGCCTTCACCTTGGGGTCTGTCGTAGCCACCACACTGTAGAGCTGCATATTGCCCATCGTCGGCGTACGCATAGCTTCCTCAAGCAGACGATTCAACAAGTCCTGGGCTATCGGAGTGGATTTGTATTTACGAATTGTTCGGCGTTCCTTGATTGTTGTCATACTTTTCTTATTGATTAAACTTTTGCTATTACAAAGTTAGCAAAGTATCAGTTAATGAACAAATTATCACACATAAAAATCATGGTCGAAAAAACATTTTGGAAAACTTTCGGTTGGAGTCAAAAAATTAAACTCCTGATTTCATGACACTTACATTTCAGAAAGAGAATTTCTTTCTTTTCCGACAAATTTTATTGCTGAAAAATTTTGCCATGTCGAGAAAGATGTTTAGTTTTGCAAAGATGTTTGATTTTCCGCATTTGTTGAAGTCTTCTTCTTTCTTACAACCTATCTTCAAAGACAAACAAGGAAATCGAATCAAGAGCACAAAACCAAAAAGAGAGACATCATGAGTGACAGACCTACTTACACCTACGAAGACGCGTTCAGGGCATCGCTTGAGTACTTCGGAGGTGATGAATTAGCCGCCCGCGTATGGGTGAACAAGTACGCGATGAAAGACTCCTTCGGCAACATCTATGAACGTTCGCCGGAGGACATGCACTGGCGTCTGGCCAACGAGATAGCACGTATCGAACAGAAATATCCCAACCCCATGTCGGCACAGGAACTGTTCGACCTGCTCGACCACTTCCGATACATCGTACCCGCTGGAAGCCCCATGACAGGTATAGGCAACGACTTCCAGGTGGCGTCGCTGTCCAACTGCTTCGTCATCGGCCTTGACGGGGATGCCGACTCCTACGGTGCCATCATCCGCATCGACGAGGAGCAGGTGCAGCTGATGAAACGACGTGGTGGCGTGGGACATGACCTCTCACACATACGACCCAAAGGCACACCGGTGAAAAACTCGGCGCTGACATCCACAGGACTCGTTCCTTTCATGGAACGCTACTCCAACTCCACACGCGAGGTGGCACAGGACGGACGCCGAGGCGCACTGATGCTCTCTGTCAGCATCAAGCACCCCGACTCGGAGTCGTTCATCGACGCCAAGATGACTGAGGGCAAGGTGACGGGAGCCAACGTGTCGGTACGTATCGACGACGAATTCATGAACGCCGCCATCAACAACCGCCCATACACACAGAAGTTCCCCATCGACAGCGACACACCCATGGTGAGCAAGGAAATCGAGGCTGCCGCTCTGTGGAAGAAAATCGTACACAACGCATGGAAGTCGGCGGAGCCTGGAGTGCTCTTCTGGGACACCATCATACGAGAGTCTGTGCCCGACTGCTATGCCGACCTGGGCTACAAGACCATCTCCACCAACCCCTGCGGTGAGATACCCCTGTGTCCCTACGACTCATGCCGACTGCTGGCCATCAACCTCTATAGCTACGTGGACGACCCCTTCACCAAGAAGGCTTCGTTCAACATGGCCAAGTTCCGCGACCACGTGGGCAAGGCACAGCGCATCATGGACGACATCATCGACCTTGAACTGGAAAAGATCGAACTGATCATGAAGAAGATCGACTCCGACCCGCAGAGCGAGGAAGTGAAAAGCGCTGAACGTCACCTCTGGGAGAAAATCTACGACAAGAGCAGCAAAGGACGCCGAACGGGCGTGGGCATCACCGCCGAGGGCGACATGCTCGCAGCCATGGGGCTGACCTACGGCACACCCGAGGCCACCTATTTCTCCACCGACATCCATAAGAACATCGCCATCGAGGCGTATCGCTCTTCGGTGAAGATGGCAAAGGAGCGTGGTGCATTCGCCGTCTATGACGCTGAGCGCGAAAAGCACAACCCCTTCATCAACCGCATCAAGAGCGTCGATTCCGACCTCTACAACGAGATGAAGCAATATGGCCGACGCAACATCGCCTGCCTCACCATCGCTCCTACCGGCACCACAAGTCTGATGACACAGACCACATCGGGCATCGAGCCTGTCTTCATGCCTGTATATAAGCGCCGCAGGAAGGTGAACCCCAACGACACCAACGTACACGTCGATTTCGTGGACGAGACGGGCGACTCCTTCGAGGAATATCTGGTCTATCACCCCAAGTTCATCACTTGGATGCAAGTCAACGGCTACGACCCCAACCAACGCTACACACAGGCTGAGATTGATGCCATCGTGATGAAGTCTCCTTATTATAAAGCCACTGCCAACGACGTCGATTGGCTGGAGAAAGTGAAGATGCAAGGAGCCATTCAGAAATGGGTGGACCACAGCATCAGCGTCACCATCAACCTGCCCAACAATGTGAGCGAGGAGCTGGTCAACCAACTCTATGTGGAGGCTTGGAGAAGCGGCTGCAAGGGATGCACGGTCTATCGCGACGGCTCACGTGCGGGTGTGCTCATCTCCGCCAAGAAGAAAGAGGAGAAGAAAGACTGCAACTGCATGCCCGAGGTGGTGGAGGTGCGTCCCAAGAGCCTGGAGTGCGACGTGGTGCGCTTCCAAAACAACAAGGAGAAGTGGGTGGCTTTCGTGGGACTGCTCAACGGCTACCCCTACGAGATTTTCACAGGTGTGCTCGACGACGAAGACGGTATCGCACTGCCCAAGACGGTGTCGAAAGGACACATCATCAAGAACATCGGAGAAGACGGCATCAAACGCTACGACTTCCAGTTCGAGAACCGACGTGGCTACAAGACCACCATCGAGGGACTCTCGGAGAAGTTCAACAAGGAATACTGGAACTACGCCAAGCTCATCAGCGGTGTGCTGCGCTACCGCATGCCCCTGCTCCATGTGCTCAAACTGGTCAGCACACTCGACCTGGAGAACGCAAGCATCAACACCTGGAAGACGGGTGTCGAGCGCGCACTGAAAAAGTATGTCACCGATGGCACCGAGGCCAAGGGACAGAAATGCCCTGTCTGCGGACATGAGTCACTGGTCTATCAAGAGGGATGCCTCATCTGCAAGCACTGCGGTAACTCGCGCTGCGGATAGGGCCTGAGCGTGATTCTGATGCCCCAAAAAGATTCGGACGCGACACGTCGTGTCCCTACCCACATCTTAGGCATCATGAAACAACAAAAAACAACTTGTCTCTGAATATGCTATCGACAATACTACTTAACAATGTCCGCTTCCACGCCTTTCATGGGGTAATGCCCCAGGAAAGGACCGTGGGAGCGGATTTCACTTTAAGCCTGCGACTGGAGGCTGACGTGTGGAACGCGGTCTGGAACGACACACTCGAGGGAACCATCAGCTACGCTGAGGTCTATGACGTGGTCTGCCAAGAGATGAAACAGCCTTCCGCCCTACTGGAACATGTCTGTGGACGGATTGTCCGACGGCTGTTCCTCTCCTTCCCCACCCTGAACAACGTATGGATCCGCCTGATGAAGGACAATCCTCCGGTCGGTGCGGAATGCCAAGGCATGGGAGTGGAGTTGGAAATCAGCAGGGAAGAAATGACTCATTCCCTCCTTTTTAACAACAATAAGTGATATTTTCTTGTCGTTAAAGGGCTTATTTGAATTTTTTTTCATATTTTTGCATTTAAAATGTAGGGACGCGACGTGTCGCGTCCGCAAGTGTTTCGGATGCGACACTAACTAAAACAAAATACACTAAAAAACAATGAGTCCTTTACAAACAAAGAAAATGACCAACTACCGTTGGGTGATCTGCGCTATGCTGTTCTTTGCCACAACGGTGAACTACCTCGACCGTCAGGTTCTGTCGCTGACTTATCCTGGCACAGGTGGTATCCAGGAGGAATTTGGATGGAGCGACGAGAACTACGGCACCATCACCTCCATTTTCTCTATCTTCTATGCTGTGTGCATGTTGTTCGCCGGCAAGTTCATCGACTGGATGGGCACCAAGAAAGGTTATCTGTGGAGCATCTTCATCTGGAGCACCGGCGCCGTGCTGCACGCTTTCTGCGGTATCGCCACCAGCGGTATCGTCTGCGGCGACTGGTTCCAGGGATTCGAAGGAGCACTCGAGACACTGCGACAGTTCCGTGCTTCCGGTGCTGCCGACGCCGCCCTGCTGA
Organism: uncultured Bacteroides sp.; assembly: GCA_946628545.1. Classification (GTDB taxonomy): domain Bacteria; phylum Bacteroidota; class Bacteroidia; order Bacteroidales; family Bacteroidaceae; genus RUG11857. The sequence continues at coordinate 25,380 of CAMOWU010000017.1, forward strand.
TCTCCACCACGAGTGTGTGGCTGTTCCTTGGCGCGCGTTGTATCCTCGCTCTTGGTGAGGCAGGCAACTTCCCCGCAGCCATCAAGGTGACAGCTGAGTACTTCCCCAAAAGAGACCGCGCCTACGCCACTGCCATCTTCAACAGCGGTGCCAGTGTGGGTGCACTCATCGCTCCATTCACCATCCCTATCCTGGCCAAGTACTTCGGTTGGGAAATGGCGTTCATCGTGATTGGTGCCCTGGGCTACATCTGGATGGCGTTCTGGATCTTCCTCTACAAGAAACCATCCGAGAATCCCCGTGTCAACGATGTGGAGCTGACCTACATCAACCAGGATGCAGAGACCGACGGCGACCCCAAGGACGCCAACGACGAGGGCAAGGAGATTCCTTTCCTCAAGTGCTTCAGCTATCCACAGACTTGGTCGTTCATCGTGGGTAAGTTCATGACCGACGGTGTGTGGTGGTTCTTCCTCTTCTGGACACCTGCCTACCTCAAGACTCAGTTCGACATCAACCCGACAGACACAGAGGGTATGGTTCTCATCTTCGTGCTCTACCTCATCACAATGCTGAGCATCATAGGTGGTAAACTGCCTACAGTCTTCATCAACAAAGGCATGAATCCCTACGCCGGACGTATGCGCGCCATGCTCATCTTCGCCTTCTTCCCATTGTTGGTGCTGCTGGCACAGCCTCTGGGCAAGTTCTCGCCATGGCTGCCCATCATCATCATCGGTATAGCCGGTGCTGCACACCAGAGCTGGTCGGCAAACATCTTCTCCACCATCGGCGACATGTTCCCCAAGTCGGCCATCGCTACCATCACGGGTATCGGAGGCATGGCTGGTGGTATAGGCTCTTACTTCATCCAGCAGGGTGCAGGTAGCCTCTTCACTTATGCCGAGAACCAGGGTTCTGCATTCACCTTCGCTGGTTTCGAGGGAAAGCCCGCTGGCTACTTCATCATCTTCTGCATCTGCGCTGTAGCCTACCTCGTGGGATGGATCATCATGAAGATCCTCGTGCCTAAGTACAAGCCCGTCATCGTGGAATAAGCGATTCCCACCACTATAGAAAGACTGCGGATTCATCTTGAATTCGCAGTCTTTTTTTATACTATTCAGTTCACATATTGGGACGAAATGTATCACGTACACCACTGACAATCAATAAATTACACACTTATAACATAGGAGTTACTGATGGTCGTTTCGCTCAAATATTGGAGCAGTGAGCGCAGAACCAACCGACGCTCGAAACAAGAGCAGAGCCAAGCTTGCTTGGACTATGCCTTGCAAGGAGGAGGAAAAAAGTTAATCTTGGTTGAGCTATGCCAAGATTCCCGAGCAAGCTCGCCTACCCGTAACCTTTCGTGACAATATTCAGCACGCTATAATTACCGATAATTTGATTCAAAATTATCGAATATAGATTTAAGGGGGCTTCTATAAATTGTCTTTCTGGAAAAATGCGATTAAGCGAGGAAGAGCCGAACTTGTTCGGACTATGCCGAGCGGTAGCATTTTAGACGATGTCAATTTTTGAAGGATTTCTTTAGCAGATGGCTGTGCGGCATGAGGGAGCAATGCGGGCATTGTGACCGAATGACAAGCAGCCAGATGCAAAGAAAGACCAAAATTTACGAAAGAGTTCATATCAGCCCTTTTTATGGTTGATAATAATTGAACAGGGAATTTATAGAAGTCCCCTTAATAGAGATTTTCCCCTCACCTATCTTCTCCTTTCATCCTCACAGACAGATGTTTTTTCGAACAACTATTGCATGGCATTGAAAAAAATGTTATATTTGCATCGGTGGCGAAACTTTCCATCACATCCGTAGTATTGCATGGCATTGAAAAAAAATGCTATATTTGCAGCTGAATGTAGGGACGCGACGTGTCGCGTCCACCATTGCATCGGATGTGAGACGTCGCATCCCTACACAAAAAACAACGAACTTTATGAGAAGAAAATACCCCGTAGGCATACAGACTTTTTCTGAAATCAGGAAAGGTGGTTACGTGTATATCGACAAGACGGACTTGATGTGGGAGATGACACAAACGAAGTTCGTCTTCCTCAGCCGTCCACGTCGTTTCGGCAAGAGCTTGCTCACCACCACACTCGACTCCTATTTCAAAGGACAGCGTGAGCTGTTCGAGGGACTGAAAATCATGGACTTGGAAGCAGAGTGGAACTCATATCCCGTGATCCATGTAGATCTGAGTCCCGCAAAAAACCAGACTTGCGCTGAGGAACTTCAGAAAACCATACTTTTCTTGATGAAGCCTCTCTCAGCCATCTTTGGTAGGGAGGATGATGAGACTTCTCCTGGAAAGTTGCTCTGTGGTCTGATCCGGCGTGCTTTTGAACAAACGGGTAAACAGGTGGTGGTCATCATTGACGAGTACGACGCACCATTGCTCGATGTGCTGCATGAAGAGGAACAACTACCCGAATACCGTCGTGTGCTGCAGGAATTCTACCAGCCACTGAAAGCATCAGAGGCAATGATCCGCTTCTGCTTCATCACAGGCATCACCAAGTTCTCACAACTCAGCATCTTCTCCACCATCAACAACCTCAACAACATCTCCATGCTTCCACAATATGCCGCCATTTGTGGCATCACGGAGCAGGAGTTCACCACCGACATGGCTCCCGACATTGCCATGCTCGCAGAGGAATACGAATGTACACCTGAGCAGATGCACGCCGAACTCAAACTGCAGTACGACGGCTACCGATTCGCTGGCAAATCACCTGATGTATATAATCCCTACAGCCTTTTGAAATGTTTCAACAACCAAATTGTAGATAACTACTGGTTCGACAGCGGAACACCCTCCTTTCTCATCCGACAGATGCGAAAGTTCCAGACCGACATCACCACAATGGATTGCATCGAGGCATCAGCCACATCTTTCGACCGTCCCACAGAAGCCATGACCACAGCATTGCCCTTGCTCTACCAAAGCGGATACATCACCATCAAGGACTACGACCGAAAAGCAAACTCCTACGTCCTCGCTATTCCCAACAAGGAGGTGCGCACAGGACTGGTGGATGGGCTTATCCCCTCTTATGTTGGCATCGACAGCGGATGGGTGAGAGACGGGTTTGCACTGAAATTCTGGCGACTGCTTCAGCACAAGGACATCCAAGGTGCGATGGAGGAACTGAAGGCTTTCCTCGCCGGCATACCCTACGTGGAAGGGTTCAAACAGAAACTGGCTGAGGTAAAGAATTACGAGGGGTTCTACGAATATACCTTCTGGCTCATCTTCAACATGCTCAACGTCTATGCCCGCACGCAAGTCAAGTGCATGGGAGGCCGCATCGACTTTGTGGTGGAGATGCCCGACACCACCTACGTCTTCGAACTCAAAGTCAACGGCACCGCCCAAGAGGCCATCGACCAGATCAACAGCCACGGCTATGCCCTGCCCTACAAGACTGACGACCAGCAGGTAGTGAAGGTAGGCGTCCAGTTCGACCGCGACACCATGACCGTGGGCGAGTATATCGTGGATTGAAGGGTTATAGGTTATGAGGGATTGAGGATTGTTCAATGGTCAATGGAACTCTTAACTCCTAACTCCCTGTTCTGTATATTCATACACGATTTATTGCAAAAAGTGGGCTTTTTCGCATAAAGAAACACCATTTTTAAGTATTCATTCAAATAAAGCAGTGAATATATTTCATCGATTGAACAAAAATGCTTAACTTTGTAGCGAAATTGTGTCTTTCTGACACACAATAGCCATCCTACGATTGAATTCAAGGCTTGGACATGGCTGTCAATATGTTAGAATGACAGAAATAAGGTAAAAAGAACCCACCGTCTTTTCGATGAGATATCTTTGATGCAAACACCTGGCCAAAGAGGTGATAGCCTCTTGTTTCAGTGTGTTTCATCCACCTCATTTTTTAGGATTACCGAATAACAAAAAAAAAACAATAAAACACAAGATAATATGGAAAATTTACCCGAAGCGTTCAAACTGCTTGTAGTGGGAATGCTCACCGTGTTCTGCATTTTGCTCATCGTCATCTACTTTGGCAAACTGCTCATCGCATTAGTGAATAAGTATGCACCCGAAGAAGTGGCTAAACCTGCCAAGACCGCTGCACTCAAGAGCGGCCCCTCGGTATCTGTTGACCAGCAGACCATGAGCATCATTCAGGCTGCCGTTAGCCAAATCACTGGCGGAAAAGGCAAGGTGCAGAAAGTGGAGAAAGTGAGTTAAGAGTTAAGAAAAATAGGCTTTAGACTTTAGATTTTAGTTAAGAATTAAGAAATCAAGCAAATATACAAAGATGAAAGAAGTGAAGTTTAGTTTGGTCTTCCGCGACATGTGGCAGAGTGCAGGCAAGTACCAGCCTCGCGTGGACCAACTCGTGAAAGTAGCTCCAGCCATCATCAGGATGGGCTGTTTCGACAGAGTAGAAACCAACGGTGGAGGTTTCGAGCAGGTCAACCTGCTCTTCGGAGAGAACCCCAACAAGGCGGTCCGCGCATTCACCAAGCCTTTCCATGAGGCTGGCATACAGACACACATGCTCGACCGAGCACTCAATGCACTGCGCATGAGCCCATGTCCCAAAGACCTGCGCAAACTCTTCTACAAGGTGAAGAAAGCACAGGGCACGGACATCACACGCATCTTCTGCGGACTCAACGACCCACGCAACATCATACCATCCATCGAGTATGCCAAAGCTGCAGGCATGATCGCACAGGCATCGCTTTGCATAACTCACTCACCTATCCACACGGTGAAATACTACGTGGATCTGGCAAAACAACTCATCGACGCCGGTGCCGACGAGATCTGCCTCAAGGACATGGCAGGTATCGGACGCCCCGACAGCCTCGGAAAGATCGTGGCTGGCATCAAGGCCTATAAGAAGGACATCATCATACAATACCACAGCCATTCCGGACCTGGTTTCAACATGGCTTCCATCCTCGAGGTCTGCAAGAACGGATGCGACTATGTCGATACTGCCGTAGCACCTCTGGCATGGGGTACCGGACACGCCGACATCATCGCTGTGCAGGAGATGCTGAAGGACGCAGGATTCAAGGTGAAGGACATCAACATGGAAGCCTATATGGAGGTGCGCAGCCAAATCCAGGCGATGATGGACGACTTCCTGGGTTACTACTGCCCTGAACTCAACCGCATCAACAACTCACTGCTCGTCAAGCCAGGTCTGCCTGGCGGTATGATGGGCTCGCTGATGACCGACCTTGAGGAGAACCTCACCTCACTGAACAAATGGAAGGTGAAGCACAGACAGAAGGAACTGACCACCGACGAGATCCTCATCAAACTCTTCGACGAGGTGGCATACGTATGGCCCAAGGTGGGCTATCCATGCCTCGTGACACCATTCAGCCAGTATGTCAAGAACCTGGCACTGATGAACGTCATCCAGATGGAGAAGGGCAAGGAACGCTGGTCGATGATTGCCGACACCATCTGGGACATGATCCTGGGCAAGGCAGGAAAACTGCCCGGCGAGGTGGCTCCCGAACTCATCGAGATGGCCAAGGCCGAAGGACGTGAGTTCCTGACCTCCGACCCACAGGAGAACTACCCCGACGACCTCGACGACTACCGCAAGAAGATGCAGGAGAAGGGATGGCCACTGGGCGAGGACGATGAGGAACTCTTCGAGTACTCCATGCACCCCACACAGTACGAGGCTTACAAGAGCGGAAAAGCAAAGGCCGACTTCGAGGCCGACCTGGCAAAACGTAAGGCTGCCAAGAACGCTCCTGCCGCTGGCACCGCCGAACTGCCCAAGAGCATCACGGTGAACGTGGGCGGACAGAACTACAAGGTGGAAATCGCTTACGGCAACGACATGCCGGCTGCCACCGCCGCTGCACCCGCAGCCGCAGCACCTGCTGGTGAGGGAGCCGACTTGCTGGCACCACTGGAGGGTAAGTTCTACCGCGTGAAAGACACGAGCGAGCAACCCAAGAACGTGGGCGACCAAGTGAAGGAAGGCGACGTGGTGGGCTACATCGAGGCCATGAAGACCTACAACGCCATCCGCGCAGACCGTGACGGTGTGATCACCGCCATCCTGGTCAACTCGGGCGACTCTGTGGAAGAAGACGACGTGATCATGAAAATAGGATAATTCAAGATGGAAGATATACTGATAAGACTATACAACATGACGGCTCTGGCCGACTTGATCGCCGACCCGTCGTACCTCGTGATGTACTGCATCGCCTTCGTGCTCCTGTACCTGGGCATTGTCAAGCATTACGAGCCATTGCTGCTCATACCCATCGCCTTCGGTGTGCTCATCGCCAACTTCCCCGGAGGCGACATGGGAGTGCTGCAGGCTGCTGAGGACGGAACCATCATCAAGGACGGCAAGACTTTCAACATCTGGGAAATGTCGCTGCCTGCCATCGCTCATGATCTGGGCTTGATGAACTTCCTCTACTACATGCTCATCAAGACGGGATTCCTGCCACCTGTGATCTTCATGGGTGTGGGTGCGCTGACCGACTTCGGACCTATGCTGCGCAACCTCCGTCTGGCTATCTTCGGCGCCGCCGCACAGTGCGGTATCTTCCTGGTGCTGATCTGTTCTGTGCTGATGGGATTCACCCTCAAAGAGGCTGCTTCTCTCGGCATCATCGGTGGTGCTGACGGTCCTACAGCCATCTTCACCACCATCAAGCTGGCTCCACACCTGCTGGGTCCCATCGCCATCGCAGCCTACAGCTACATGGCACTGGTGCCTGTGATTATTCCATTGGTAGTCAAGATGTTCTGCACGAAGAAAGAACTGATGATCAACATGAAGGAGCAAGACAAGCTCTACCCCAACAAGACGGAGTTCAAGAACATGCGCGCACTGAAGATCATCTTCCCCATCGCAGTGACCACCATCGTGGCTATCTTCGTGCCTACTGCTGTCAGCCTCATCGGTATGCTGATGTTCGGTAACCTGCTGAAAGAAATCGGTTCTGACACCAGCCGACTGTTCGACACTGTGAGCAACTCCATCATGAACACTGCAACCGTCTTCCTCGGTCTGTGCGTAGGTGCAACCATGACCTCACAGGCTTTCCTCAACTGGACTACCATCGGTATCGTGGTCGGCGGTTTCCTAGCTTTCGCACTGAGCATCACTGCCGGTATCTTCATGGTGAAGCTGGTCAACCTCTTCTCCAAGAAGAAGATCAACCCGCTGATCGGTGCCACTGGTCTGAGCGCCGTGCCTATGGCAAGCCGCGTCTGCAACGATATCTCCACCAAGTACGACCCGAAGAACCACGTGCTCAACTACTGCATGTCGTCCAACATCTCTGGTGTGATTGGTTCGGCTGTGGCTGCCGGTGTGCTGATTTCGTTCCTCCAGTAATCATATCCAACAAGGGGATGGCCAGTTGTTGACCATCCCCTTATTGTTTTCTCACGAATTTGCAACCAAAGGACTAAAGACTAAAGCCTAAAAACTAAAGCCTAAAGCCTAAAGTCTAAAGCCTAAAGACTAAAAAACATTGAGCACCAAACACATCCGCGACGAGCACGTCCTACCCCACCCGCTTGTATCTGCCATACCCATCCTTGTGCTGATAGGTTTGCTGGCATTGATCATCATGCTCTTCGGCAGCGACTCGCTGTCGGGAGGCAGCCAGATTGCCTTGCTGATGGGCATGGCCGTCTGTGTGTCGATCAGCATGAGCGTCTATCATGTGCGTTGGAAGACCTTCGAGCGGCAGATCATGAAGACGATAGGCGAGGTGTCGCTGACGCTGCTCATCCTGCTGGCTGTGGGCATGCTGTCGGGATCATGGATGATCAGCGGTGTGGTGCCAACGCTCATCTACTACGGCGTGCAGATCATGTCGCCCAACTTCTTCCTGGTGACCTCATGCCTCATCTGCGCACTCATCTCGGTGATGTCGGGCAGTTCGTGGACCACCATCGCCACCATCGGAGTGGCTCTACTGGGCATCAGCCATGCCCTGGGCATTTCCGAGGCCTGGACGGCGGGAGCCATCATATCGGGCGCCTACTTCGGCGACAAGATGTCGCCCCTGAGCGACACGACCATCCTGGCATCGTCGAGCACCGGTGTGGATTTGTTCGTGCACATCCGCTATATGGTGTTCACAACGGTCCCTACCTTCCTCATCGCACTGACCATCTACCTCATTGCGGGCTTGGGAGGCAACAACGGCGCTTCTATTCAGGTGTCGCAATACACGGAAGGACTGGCTACCACCTTCAATATCTCACTGTGGACACTGATTGTACCGGTCTTCACAGCCATTTTGATTGCCCGTCGTGTGCCTTCACTCATCACACTGTTTTCCTCGTCCATCCTCGCCGGCATCATGGCATTGATCCTTCAGCCCCATATCCTGACACAAATCGGTGGTGGTGAGGGATTCTCTTATGGTGCATCGCTTTGCCGCGGACTGGCAATCACCTACTTCGGCAGCACGGCCGTAGATACGGGCTTCGACTCCTTGAACGAACTGGTATCGACCAGCGGCATGGCGGGCATGCTCAACACCATCTGGCTGATTCTCTGCGCCATGTGTTTCGGAGCGGTGATGGTGGCGAGCCGAATGATTGTGAGCATCACGAACGTGATTGTGAGCATGGTGCGCGGACGACTGAGTCTGGTGGCATCGACTGTGGGAACGGGTCTGTTCTTCAACATCACCACGGGCGACCAGTTCATCTCCATCGTCTTGACTGCCGACATGTATCGCGAAACATACCTCAAGCAAGGCTACGAGCGACGTTTGCTGAGCCGAACAACAGAAGATGCCGCGACAGTGACATCTGTACTGATACCATGGAACACCTGTGGCATGACGCAAGCCACAGTACTGGGGGTAGCCACCCTCACCTACCTGCCCTATTGCTTCTTCAATCTACTCAGTCCCCTCATGGCGCTCATCATGGCTGCCACGGGATGGAAAATCAAGAAAGAAGCAGACTCATGAATCACTTATAAATTCCCAGCGCCTTGCTCCAGTCGAGACGGAAATAACTGTTGACGAAAAGGTCGTCTCTGTATTTCTGGAGGGGGAAGAACATAGAGACACAACCGGCTGTGGCGGGATCGACGGTTGTGGTGTTGCCCCGAAAATCAGAGTAATAACGGTTGGTGGCAAGTGAACAAACGACAGCCTTGTCGAAGGCTTGCTTCCACTGGATGTAGTCTTCATTGGAGAGCCATAGCTTCATCACCGAGTTCATGTCGTAGAAGTCGGGATAACGGTTGTCGCGGTTATGACGACAAACATCGTAGTTGAAATAGTTGTTGGCCTGCGTGAAGTCGATGTCCTCCAGACTGTTCTTGTATTTGTCATAGACCTGACGGGTGGCATCAGCCAGCGCATGAAGCCCGTCGGTGGAGATCACGGAGAGGATAGATCCGTAGGAGGTCTGTGCGTAATGGTCGTAGTAAGTGCCGACAATCTTCTGGCAGTCGATGTTGTCGCTGGCCATCAAGGGTATGATCTTGTCGTAGGGTGCCCCACGATTGGGAATCTCAGCAGGCGAACCCATGATGTACTTGGTGGCGTTCCTCAACTGATAAGCGACCTCTATGGTCTGCATGAAACAGCAATCGAACAACATGAAATCCACCTTGCCAAACGCCTCACAGACCTTTGCCAAATCCATGATGCCCATCTCTCCTGTAGAGGGGTCGGTCACGTTGGTTGTCTGGTTCTTGCCATTGTCGATGCCGAAGGAGAACTTGAGCGCTGGCAGGTCCTGGCTGTGTGTTTGCCGGCCGTTGGCGACACTTGCCGTTTCTTCTATGGTCTCCCAACCCGAAGCGTGCGACCAGAAAACGATGCCATAACTGTCGGCAGGATGACGGGTCTTGGCATACTGCAGAATTTGCGAGAGAATGGCGGGATCGGCGGAGTTGAAATCCTCACCATACACTTTCTCCGCTACCAAGGAATTGTAATCTGTGGCTTGGGTCTGGTTGGTGATGCAATAGATACGCGGCACGTTGATGTCATCGACATAGAGCACGATGCAGTCGTTGTGGGTGAGTTGCTTCGCTCCCTGGATCATCTCATAAATATCACTGGGCACTGCATTGCTGAGCGAGTTTTCTGCCACCGCATAGACAATGATGGTGCGGGCAAGACTGCTGTCGATGGGCTCCTCATCGTCACTGCTACAGGATGAGAAAAAGAAGGTGCATGCCGACAGCATCAGCACACACCAAAGCATTCCTCTACGATACCAATTCTTATTCGCTTGCATAGTCGAGCTGTTTGAATGAGAAAGTATCCTGATTGACCGACTGTACGGCCACATCTTCCGACTTGAGATACCTCGCAAGGAGTTTCCTGCGCATCTTCAGCGCTTTCTTGAGCTTGTCGGAGAAGATGACACTGCACGTGCGGTTTTCCAAACCAAGAGTCTGCTCAAGGAAATTCTTGAACTGATAGGAATATTCCATCCTCCTGTCGAGGAATTTGGTCTTCTTCGTGAAATAAGCCCGATCAACCTTGTTGACCTCGGTGATATACACGAGCGAGTCGCCAAAGGCAGCGCCGACACCAATGATGTAGGCAGGTTTCATCACCACATTTCTCACCTGCTCCTGCACCACATTCATGTTGGTGTCGACGGAGTCTTTGTCTTTCCTGTCCTTCTTCTTGTTCTTCTTGGCTTTTTTGTCCTTTTTGTCAGCCTTGCCGGCTTTGCCGACTTGAGCAGACTGGGGCATATCGCTCGTATCCACTGGATTCTGTGCGAATCCACTGAGTGCCGAAACACACAAAAATATAAGTATGAGATATCTGAATTTGCACATATCCAAAGTCGATAAAAATCGTTTTCGTAATTTCGGGTGCAAAATTACGAATTAATTTGCTAATACAGTCATCCAAAAGCCCAAAAAGGGTGTGAAAAAGGTGTTAAAGTTATTAAAACACCTTTTCCTTGGCTACGCTCATCCGATGAAAGCCTCGAGGGCGGTGTCCTTGGCGGTGTGGCGCAGCTTCCGCAGGGCTTTGTCGCGTATCTGGCGCACACGTTCGCGCTTGAGCTGGAGTTTCTCGCCTATCTCAGCAAGGGTGAACTGCTCCTCACCTATTCCGTAGAACATCCTCACCACCGCTTTCTGACGGTCGTCGAGCCCTTCGAGCGATTGCTCAAGGTCGGCCAGCAGAGTCTTGTCGGAGAGCATACCGTCGGCCAAGGGTGCGTCGTCGTTGACCAGCACATCGAGCAAAGTGGTGTTCTCGCCCTGTGCCAGCTTGGCGTCAACACTGACGTGGCGGGTGTTGTTGACCGACTCGGCCACCTGCTCGCCCGACATGTCGAGCATGATGGCCAACTCGTCCTTGGAGGGCCAGCGTTCGTTCTTCTGCTCAAACTGCTTGGAAAAACGGTTGATCTTGTTGTGGGCGCCTACCTGACTGATGGGAAAGCGCACGATGCCTGCTTCTTCTGCCAGTGCCTGGACGATGGACTGACGGATCCACCACACGGCATAACTGATGAAACGGATGCCACGCGTCTCGTCGAACTTCTCCGCGGCTTTCACCAAGCCGATGTTGCCCTCGTTGATGAGGTCCTGCAAGGGAAGTCCCTGGTTGCGGTACTGACGGGCCACAGAAATGACAAACTTGAGGTGTGCGCGGATGAGTTTGTCGCGCGCCGCAACATCGCCTTGACGGCTCTTCCGAGCCAGTTCCTTCTCCACTTCCGGTGCCAACGGCTGTTCGTTGGCTATCTCGCGCAGGAAGCGGTCGATCGAGCCGCCACCCGTCATGATCTTCGCTGAATTCTTCTGTTTATCCATTGTCTTCATCGTTTTTCGTTCGGTTGTATGCAAAAATACACCAATAATTTGAATGTAGCAAATAAAACAAAAGATTTTCTTCTCTCCTTCCTTTTCGCCAATGATTTCTCCCCCTCTGAAGAATCGAATGTGAATCGGAGCCTGTAGTCTGGGCATGATGTAAGAAAAAAAACGAGCGGCAATCTCACATCTCAGGAGATAGCCGCTCGATAGTCCACGACATGAAGTCAGGTCGCCTCAGAGGTGTACCTCCTTGTCGATGACCTCACCATTGAGAATTCTGAAGGAATTCAGGTGTATGCCCTCGTGGAGCGAGAGAATGGCATAACGGATAGAAGGGTCGTTGGCAAGGCGCAGATCTTCCAAGGATGGGCGCGACGGCGAAGCGGGATGCGAGTGCCAGTTGGCAAGAATCCTCAGCCCCCTGCTTCTGGCATACTTCAGGGCTGCAAACTGGTCTTTGGGAGCGAAGGAGAAATGCTCTGGGGAGTGGTCGATATTCTCCATCCAGTAGTTTTCCGTGACAACATCACCAATACCCAAGAGATAGCCACAGGACTCAAGAGGAGCATCCTTCTGAGCCTGTACGATCAACTCGTCTATGACATTTGGATGAATTTTCATGTGCCTAATGTTTTAAGTCGCAAGCAGCCTGCTCGTAGTCTATTAACTCCGTGATGGACGGATGCTCACCACAGATGGGGCACGAAGGACGTTGCTTGACAGGGATGGTACGGAATTGCATCGTCTTGGCATCGAAGGTCAGCAGGCGGTTGGTGAGCAGTTCTCCGACACCGGTGAAGTATTTCAGGGTTTCTGCTGCCTGGATGGTACCCAGCATTCCTGCTATTGCGCCGAGCACACCGGCCTGAGAGCAGGTGGGAACGGCTCCGGCTGGGGGCGGTTCCTTGAAAAAGCAGCGGTAGCAGGCGGTGCCAGGCAGATGGGTGAACGTCTGGCCGTTGAAGCGCAGGATGCCACCGTGCGAGAAAGGTTTGCCTGCCATCACGCATGCATCGTTGATGAGGAACTTCACGGGGAAGTTGTCGGTGCCATCAACGATGAAGTCGTATCCCTTGATAATATCCAGAGCGTTGCCCGAATAGAGGAACTCATGGTAGGTATCGACCTGAACGTCGGGGTTGATGGCCTGTATTTTCTCCTTGGCACTCAACACTTTCGGCACCCCCACGTCCTTAGTGAAGTGGATGACCTGGCGCTGCAGATTGCTCAGATCCACCACATCGGCATCGATGATGCCTATGCGGCCGATGCCGGCAGCAGCAAGGTAGAGCGACACGGGAGCACCTAAGCCTCCCGCTCCCACCACCAATACGCTTGCGTTCATTATCTTCTCTTGCCCCTCCACGCCAACGTCCTGCAAGAGGATATGACGCGAATAGCGTTGTATCTGATCTTCAGTAAAGTCTATCATAATCGTAAAGCCGTAGCAAATGGTTCACTAATGGTTCACTATTCCCTAAAAGGTGCTTCAATATATAGAAGTTCCTTATAGACTTCCTCCTCCCATGAAATAGAGGAAGTCCACCTTATCGCCTTCATTCAACTGAATACTCTCCCAGTCGTCCCGATCAGCAAACTCCTCGTTCACTTGAACTGACACCATTTCAGGATTCACTATCTGCAACTGCTTGATAAGGTCACTCACGCTCAGTGGCAGTTTCACTTCCTGCGTGTCTCCATTTACATAAATCTTTGCCATAATCGTTTGAGTTTGAATTCGCGGTGCAAAGTTACGGCGATTTCCACAATGCCACAATCCCAAAGGGATGGTAAATCGCATACCATATCAATGGTATGCAAAATGCCACAAAAAGGCGATTGAACACATCGCAGAAACCCTCTAACTTTGCACCCTGAAACTCAAACGCAATTTTTATGGCAGAACAAAAGAAACTAAGCATCATCGCCTTCAGTGGCGATTTCGACAAGCTGACGGCAGTATTCACATTAGGTACTGGCGCAGCCGCAGTGGGCTATGAGGTGAACATCTTCTTCACCTTCTGGGGCCTCGACGCTATCAAGAAGAAAAAGGGACGCTCATTCATCGGCAGCAACTGGCTGACAAAGATTTTCGGATTCATGATGGGCGGGCTCTCTGCAACACCCACCTCGCGATTCAACTTCTTAGGGGCTGGTCCGAAGATCTTCCGCTACCTGATGCGCAAAAACAATGTGGCGACGCTCGAAGAACTCGTGGAGGCCGCCAAGGCCCTCGGCATCAACCTCTATGCCTGCGAAATGGCCATGCACGTGCTCGGCCTGAAGAAGGAGGATTTTATTCCTGAGGTGAAAGACGTGCTCGGTGTGGCATCGTTCCTGAATCTCAGCGAGGGAGGACAGACTTTATTTATATAAAACAACGGATGATACTTACAACTATGGCAACAAAGACATTAGACATCACGAAGGAGCACTGCCCGATGACCTTCGTCAAGACAAAAATAGAGCTGTCGAAGCTACAGCAGGGCGACATCCTCGAAGTATTGCTCAGTGAGGGAGAACCTCTCGACAACGTTCCACGCAACGCACGGGAGCAGGGATTCAACGTGATTTCCGTAGAACATGTGGAAGGAACCACACACAAGGTAACCATCAAGAAATAAGCACAAACCACAATAATCATTAACTCAAACAATTATGGCAGATTCTAATTTACAGCGCAGTGTGACCACTGCCACCGCCAGAAGACTGGCAACCACCACGAAGACAGCCCCTCAGATGGGCTCCATCACACCGAGACTCTTACTGAAGTTACTGCCTTGGGTGCAAGTCTCAGGAGGCACGTACCGTGTCAACCGCACGAAGGTGGAACTCCGCAAGAACGACCGGCTGTCCATCCAGTACGTCAACGGACAACCTTCCTTTACGGCCAAGAGCCTCAAGGCAATCCCACTCTTCTCTGAGTTCGAGGACGATACACTCCAACGTCTGGTGAGTTCGTTCGAGACCAAAGAGGTCGATGTTGACAAACTCTTTGTGGAAGAGGGCAAGGACAAGCAGCGCTTCTTCATCGTAGCCAGCGGACAGGCGGAAGTCATCAGCAAGGGGCCGCACGGTGAGGAACTGCGCATAGCACTCCTGGGCGACGGTGAATACTTCGGAGAGGCCGATCTGCTCGACGAGCAGGAATCGACGGTCTCTGTTCGCGCCATCACTCCCACGGTGTTCCTTGGATTGAAGTTGAAAGAACTCATCAAGTTCATTAAAGAGGTACCCGATTTCCGCGAGAAGTTCAACAAGGCTGTTGACAAACAGTTGCGCCTGAAGGCATCGGTGAACGACAACGGCGAGAAGCACATCGACCTGGTGAGTGGACACGAGGAGGACAACATCATCCCAGAGACGTATATCGACTACGAGGAGAACCCCACAGAGTACTCGCTCAACACGCTGCAGACGGTGGTACGCGTGCACACACGTGTCAGCGACCTCTACAACAATCCCTACAATCAATTGGAGGAGCAGTTGAGACTCTCCATCGAGAGCATCAAGGAACGGCAGGAGTGGGAACTCATCAACAACAAGAAATTCGGTCTGCTGGCAGCAGCCAACCCCGCCTACCGCATCTCCACACGCTACGGCGCACCCACACCCGACGACCTCGACGAACTGTTGTCGCTGGTGTGGAAGGAACCGGCATTCTTTGTGGCTCATCCGCGTGCCATCGCAGCCTTCGAGCGCGAATGCACGTGGCGTGGTGTGCCACCGGTGACAACAGACCTCTTTGGCACGAAGGTCATCCTCTGGCGCGGAGTGCCACTCGTACCCTCTGACAAAGTTGAGGTGGAAGGCCAGTACCTGACCGGTCGAGGCGTAGGGACAACGAAGATTATCCTCGTGCGCGTCGGCGAAAAGAGCCAAGGAGTGGTAGGACTACACCAGAGCGGCATACCCGGCGAGATACTCCCGTCGCTCTCTGCCCGACTGATGGGACTCGACAAGTTTGGCGTGGCATCGTATCTGCTCACCAAGTATTTCTCGCTGGCAGCCCTCACCGACGATGCCATCGCAGTGCTTGAGAACGTGGAGGTGGGCTACTATCATGACTATCAGCATCGTAATAAAGTGGAGAAATAAATGATCAACTTAGCAGAACTCAATAGCTTTCCGGCGCAGGACAGTGGAACGCTGGCTCTGCTGAAGGATATCGCACAAAAATACTGCCCCGAAGAGTTGCAGGCAGAACGGAGGACAATACTGCCCGACGAAAGCCTTGACCTGACAGCATTGGAATCTGGTTTCCGACAACTTCTGGGTGGGGGCAGCGAATATGGCGAACTTACAGTCCTCGGTGACACTGAGGCAAGGACGAAGACCATCCCCCAGGAGGACGGCTTCGGCATCGGCATCCCCGAGACGCAGAAACTGCACGACCTCCACTATGAGGAGACCGACACACTGAACACTGAGCAAATCAAGAAAGACTTCCCCGTGCTGCACCAAAAGGTGAACGGACACGAACTGGTATGGCTCGACAACGGGGCGACAACCCAGAAGCCAAACCAGGTCATCGACAAGATATCGGATTATTATCGCCATGACAATTCGAATATCCATCGTGGCGCACATACGCTGGCTGCCCGTGCCACAGATGCCTACGAGAAGGCCCGCGAAAAGGTTCAGCGCTTCATCAATGCTGCCACCAGCGAGGAAATCATCTTCGTGCGCGGTACCACCGAGGGCATCAACCTCGTGGCACAGACTTACGGACGGCAGTTCCTCACGCCTGGAGATGATGTCATCGTCTCCGAACTCGACCATCATGCCAATATTGTTCCTTGGCAGCGCATAGCACAGGAGCGGGAAGCCACACTTCACGCCATCCCTACAGACCAAAACGGTGACCTCATCCTCTCTGAATTCGAGCGGATCATCACACCCCGCACACGCTTTGTGTCCGTGGGGCATGTAAACAACACGTTTGGAACGATCAACGACGTGCAGCGCATCATCGACATCGCCCACTCGCATCAGATCCCAGTACTGATTGACGGGGCACAGTCGATAGCCCACACACCAGTGGATGTTCAGAAACTCGGTGCCGACTTCTTCGTGTTCAGCGGTCATAAGATCTATGGGCCTAATGGTATCGGTGTGGTGTATGGACGCAAAGAACTATTGGATAAGATGCAGCCCTGGCAGGGAGGCGGCAACATGATCAAGGATGTGACCATCGAACGAACGGAGTACAACGTGCCTCCTGCCCGCTTCGAGGCTGGCACACCCAACGTGGCCGACGCCATCGGACTCGGGGCCGCGCTCGACTACGTGAGCCACCTGGGTATCCGAAACATTGAGCACCACGAGCACCAACTCACGGAGTATGCACGCGAACAACTCAGCCAGATCTCTGGCCTGACACTTATTGGCAATCCCAAGAACCGTGTGTCGGTCGTCAGCTTTGTGCTCGACGGAATCCCTGTGCCTGAGGTCGGTATGCTGCTCGACAAGGAGGGTATTGCCGTACGCGCGGGACACCACTGTGCACAGCCTGCACTCAGGGCCTTAGGCTACGAAATGAGCGTACGCCCCACCTTTGCACTTTACAACACACGCGAGGATGTGGACCGACTTGTCGTCGCCGTGCGAAAGATCATCGGAGAACGCCACAAATAGCCCGACCGTAAATCAATCGTAAATCGAAAAAGTAAAGGGGACTTCTATAAATTCCCCGTTCATCAAATTAATAATCCAAAAAAGGTTGATATGAACTCTTTCGTAATTTCTGGTCTTTCTTTGCATCTGGCTGATTGTCATTCGGTCACAATGCCCGCATTGCTCCCTCATGCCGCACAGCCATCTGCTAAAGAAATCCTTCAGAAATTCCAGAAAGATAATTTATAGAAGCCCCCTAAATAGAAAAAGGTGTATTACGAAACGAAAATTCTGACGACGAAGTATCAGAAGCCTGATGCATACGGGGCACTGTCGATGCCCATCTACTATACGGCGGCGTTTGAGTTTGAGTCTGCCAAAGCCATGGGCGACGCTTTTTGCGGTCGTTCCATGGCGCCGTCGTATGCCCGCATTGCCAACCCGACGACCTCCTATCTGGAGGAAAGGGTACGGCAACTGACGGGTGCGACGAGTGTCACGGCACTCAACACCGGCATGACCGCCATCCACTACGCCTTGACTGCTGTCAGTGCGGCAGGACTGAACATCGTGGCATCCAAGCATCTGTTTGGAAACTCTGTTTCGCTGATTCGCGACACACTGGGCAACTTCGGTGTGGAGCCTCGGTTCGCTGACTTCACAAAGCCCGAAGAGGTAAAGGCACAGATTGACGACAAGACCTGCGCCCTCTTCTTTGAGATCATCACCAATCCACAGTTGTTCGTAGCCGACATCCGGATGTTAGCCGACATCGCCCACCAGACCGGTGTGCCACTGATTGCAGATACGACCATCGTGCCCTTCTCCGCTTTCCGCGCGCAGGATTTCGGCGTAGATATTGAAGTGGTGTCGAGCACGAAGTATATCTCCGGCGGTGGCACAGGACTCGGTGGAC
>CAMOWU010000018.1 GCA_946628545.1 uncultured Bacteroides sp.
CCGACACATCCTTGAACATGCGGCGTAGAAGGTTTAGGTATTCGTCCATCACCTCAGGCTTGCTCCCAAACTCTCGACAGATGGCGTCCCACTCATCGATGATGAAGACGAAATACTCGCCAGTCTCGATGTTGATGCGCTGGAGGTAGGCCATCAAATCATCTTCCTCTCGGAGCGGAATCTGAGGATAGGCAGACAGGATATCCTTCTTCAGTTCGTCCTGTATATGCCACACAATGCGTTCGTTATTAAAGCGGGTGATGAATGTGGTCATATCGAGGTAGATAACAGGGTACTTGTTCAGATGCTCTTCGAAAGTGGGATTACTGGCTATCTGCAGGTCAGTGAAGAGTGATCGTGAGTCGCAGGAGTAGTCGTAGTAAGCAGCCAGCATCTTCGCCGCCATCGACTTGCCGAAGCGACGGCAACGTGTCACGCAGGTGAAACGTTGATCCGTGAAAAGTGTCTGGTTGACCACGCCTATAAGCCCAGACTTGTCGATGTACTCTGTTTTACGGGATGACTGGAATCCGGAATTACCTTTGTTGATATATATGCCCATATTGCCGATATTTTCTTTGTTGCCACAAAGATACAACTTTTTGTAATCAATAAGGAAAGAATGCAATGATTTTTTGAGAAAGAGGGGATTGCGTGTACCAGTGAATCTTTCTTTCAGTCATAGTCTCAGTATGTGCTGTGGCTATGGTTATCGACTGGGAAGAGGATTTCTGGGAAGGAAGAGAATAGAAGGCATAATTTGTTTATCCTTGTCATCGGCCTGAAAAATCGTGCGGTTTTTCAGGCCGATATTGGATGGATTGTGTATCTTTGCAGGCGAATAGACGCTATAGATACTATAGATGCTATGGATGCTATAGATACGATGGAACCATGAAAACAAGGTGGCTTTTGCAATAAATAGGAAAAAAGTGCGTTATTAAATGTTAAGGGAGCGTTTGCCCGTAGGGCGAAAGCTGATTGGAACATGCCTTGCCACGTGCTGGTCATGGTTCTTTGGCGCTCCAGAGAAAGACTTTAAGCAACCATCATTGAGAAGATTATGATAGAATACGTCAGAGGAATCGTGGATGAGTTGGAACCCACAAAGGCCGTGGTGGAATGCGGTGGAGTGGGCTATCTGCTCAATATCTCACTCAACACTTATACTGCTCTTCAGGGCAAACATGATGCCCGACTATACGTTTTTGAGGCCATACGTGAGGATGCATACGTGCTCTTTGGCTTCCATTCCAAGGCCGAGCGTGAGCTGTTCGTGCATTTGATCACCGTCAGTGGGGTGGGAGGCAACACTGCCCGCACCATCTTGTCAGCCTTCACGGTGCCTGAACTTTGCAATGTCATCATGAACGAGAATGCGGCCATGCTCAAGTCCGTGAAAGGACTTGGTCCTAAGACCGCCCAGCGCATCATCGTGGAACTGAAAGACAAAGTGGCTTCACTGGGTATTGCCCCAGCCGAAACAGTAGGCAATGAGCCTCAGGTATCTTTCAGTAAGGAAGTCCACGACGAAGCCATCGAAGCCCTCAAGATGCTTGGCTACTCACCTGCTCCAGCCACCAAGGCCGTGCGCGCCATCCTCAAGAATGAGCCGCAGCTGCCAGTGGAGAAGGTCATCAAACAGGCACTGAAAATGCTGTAAGGAGTTAAGAGTTAAGAGTTAAGAAAGATAGATATTGATAGATGCTATAGACGCTATAGACACTATAGATGCTATAGACGCTATAGATGCTGTAAAAAAAGTAGGAATTGAAGAAACGTTGGAATCACATATTCATCTTTTGCATGGTGCTTTGCGCTGTGTGTGCGGTGCAGTTGTCGTTTGGCCGGTTGCCATACGTCGATGCGTCGTTCATGCGTGCCTTGCTGAATAGCGCCTCGGCAGAAGCTGATTCCGCTGATGGGTCTTCAAGTGAAGTGGAAGCAGACGAGGCGGCAGAGACAAGCGTGATGGTTGCCGAGAACAATGATATGGAGGTGCCAGCTGATACCGTGCCCAAAGTGAAGGTGCGCAAGACTGACGACCCCACAACCGACAATCCCGACGACAACTATCCCTTCGACCTCGACGACCCTGAAAACCTCAAGAAAGACGCCGCCGAATACGACGAGAAGACCGGTTACTACAAGGTCGGTACCAAGATTGGCGACAATTTTCTCAGCGCTCCTTACTTGATGACCCCTGAGGAATACCTCAACTGGAGTGAGCGCAAATCCATGAACGCTTATTTCCGCCAGCGCAACGACTCCCTCTTCGTCACCAAAGGCAAGGAGAAGTTCGACTTCACCGACATGCACTTCGACCTTGGTCCGGCAGAGAAAATCTTCGGTCCTGGAGGTGTGAGGATCAAGACCAATGGTTCTGCCACCCTCAAGTTCGGCTTTACCTACAACTTCACCGACAACCCCTCTATCACTGAGCGCAACCGCAAGCAAACCAACTTCGATTTCGACGAGCAAGTCAACCTCAGTGTCAATGCCACCATCGGCGACAAGATGGGCTTCAACCTCAACTACAACACCGAGGCCACTTTCGACTTCGACGCCAAGAACCTGAAACTGAAGTATGAAGGCAAGGAAGACGAGATCATCAAACTCATCGAGGCCGGTAACGTGAGTATGCCCACCAACTCATCGCTCATCCGAGGTGCCTCTTCCCTTTTCGGTATCCGCACCGACATGCAGTTTGGCAAACTCAATCTCCAGACCGTCGTTTCGCAGAAGAAGTCCAAGTCGTCCACCGTCTCTTCCCGAGGCGGCAGCCAACTCTCCACTTTCGAACTCGAGGCCTACAACTACGACGAAAACCGCCACTTCTTCCTCTCCCAGTATTTCCGCGACAACTATGACCGCAGTTGTGCCACCCTGCCCAACATCACCAGTGGTGTGACCATCAACCGAGTGGAGCTCTGGATCACCAACACCAGCGGTGCCACCCAGAACACCCGCGACATCATCGGACTTGTCGATCTGGGTGAAGGCAACAAGATCAGCAACCGACAGTGGAACGGTCAGGGCGGTGTGCCGCGCAACGTCGCCAACGACGAGTATTCCACCCTCGTCAACGAACCTTATACCGAAGCCCGCAATGTCGATCAGACCAGTACCATCCTGGATGCCATCATGGTGGGCGGTGTCGATTACGAGAAGGTAGAGAATGCCCGTCTGCTCTCTTCCAGCGACTACACCCTCAACAAGCACCTCGGCTACATCTCTCTCAAGCAAAACCTGCAGAGCAACGAAGTGCTTGCTGTGGCTTTTGAATACACCTACGGTGGTCAGACCTATCAGGTGGGTGAGTTCTCCGGCGACATCTCCGACAACAACAAGGCACTCTATGTGAAGTTGCTGAAGAACACCTCCAACTCCCCCCGTATGGGTAACTGGGACCTGATGATGAAGAACGTCTATAACATCAAGGCCAATTCCGTGCAGAAGGACAAGTTCCGTCTCGACATCAAATACCTGAGCGACACGACAGGTGTCTATCTCTCCTATATTCCAGAAGAACTTTTTAAGCAGACCACCATCCTGAAGATGATGAACCTCGACCGTTTGGACGACAATCAGAAGACCAATCCCAATGGTAAGTTCGACTTCATCGAAGGCTATACCATCCAGGCTTCCACGGGTCGTGTCATCTTCCCTGTAGTAGAGCCTTTCGGCGACTGGTTGCGCCAGAAGTTGGGCAGCGACGCCTTGGCCGACAAATACTGCTACGACGAACTCTACGACAGCACGAAAATTGTTGCCCGCCAAATCGCCGAGAAGAACAAATTCACCCTGACTGGAGAGTACAAAGCCTCTTCGGGTTCAGAAATCGACCTCGGGAGCATGAATATCCCCCAAGGCTCCGTGAAGGTGACCGCAGGTGGAGTGGAACTTGTGGAAGGTTCGGACTATACCGTCGATTACACCATGGGTAGGGTGACCATCATCAACCAGAGCATCATTGATGCCGGTACCAACGTGAGTGTGTCGCTCGAAAGCCAAGAAGAATACTCTCAGATCCGCAAGACGATGTTGGGCGTGAACTGGACCTACGACTTCACCAAGAACTTCCAGTTGGGAGGTACCTTGCTCCACCTGAGTGAGAAGTCGCTCACATCCAAGGTTGCCATGGGTGCTGAGCCCGTCAACAACACCATGTGGGGACTCAACATGAACTGGAAGCAGCAGAGCCAGTGGCTCACCAATTTGATCGACAAGATACCTTTGATCAACGTCAGCGCACCATCGTCCATCTCCCTTCAGGCCGAGGTAGCCCAGTTGGTGGCAGGTTCAGCTCATGGTGTGCAAGGCAATGCCTCCTACTTGGACGATTTCGAGAACACGAAGAGTGAAATAGATGTGAGCTCCCCTACGTCCTGGATGCTTTCCTCAACACCTTCCAACCTCGAATACGGCAGTCTGAAGAACGACGTGAAATATGGCTACAACCGCGCCCTTCTTGCCTGGTACACCATCGACCCCTTGTTCACACGCCGCAGCAGTTCACTCACTCCCGGCCACATCAAGAGCGACCTCAACCAACTCTCCAACCACTATGTGCGTGAGGTCTATGAGCGAGAGGTCTATCCCAACAAAGACACCAACGTGGGCGAGAGCACCACGCTGCCCATCCTCAACCTGGCCTACTACCCCACAGAGCGCGGTCCCTACAACCTTGACCCCGACGTCGATCAGAACGGTCGTCTGCTTACCCCCAGCAAGCGTTGGGGCGGTATGATGAGGAAGATTGACAACAGCGACTTCGAGACCTCCAACGTGCAGTATGTGGAGTTCTGGTTGCTCGACCCCTTCATCTACACCAAGGGCAAGCAAGGCTACGGTGGCGACTTCTACATCAACCTTGGCGATGTGAGTGAGGATGTGCTCAAGGACGGAAAGAAATCCTACGAGAGCGGTATGCCCGTGAACAGTGCCTCCAACTATGCAGAAACGGTCTGGGGACGTGTGCCCACAGAGCAGAGCGTGGTCTATTCGTTCAGCAACGAGAGTGGTGCCCGCCAACGTCAGGATATTGGTCTGAATGGTCTTGCCGACGCAGACGAGCGTACCTTCGGCATCTACGCCGACTATCTTTCCGCTGTGCAAGGAAAGGTGCGGGCTGAGGTTTATGACTCCCTGCTCAATGACCCCGCTGGCGACGACTATCATTTCTTCCGCGGTACCGACTTCGACCAGCACCAGACCTCCGTGCTCGACCGCTACAAACACATCAACGGTCCAGAAGGCAACTCCCCCAACTCCAGTGAATCTGGTGAGAGCTACAGCACAGCCTACAAGACGACTCCCGACGTAGAAGACGTCAATGCCGACTACACCATGAACGAGTACGAAAACTTCTACCAGTACAAGGTGAGCATACGTCCGGAAGACATGGTCGTGGGCCGTAACTATATCGTTGACGAGCGCCACACTTCCGTGTCGCTCCGCAACGGCAACAAGGAAGAAGCCACATGGTATCTCTTCCGTATTCCACTGGAGGAGTACGAGCGCAAGGTCGGCAGCATCAACGATTTCAGCAGCATCCGTTTCATGCGTATGTACCTCACCGAGTTCGAGCAACCCATCGTGCTTCGTTTTGCCTCTCTCGACTTGGTGCGCGGTGAGTGGCGCAACTACCAGCAGACCCTCTTCACTGGCGACAAACCCAGCGTCACTGGTTCGCTCAACGTCTCGGCTGTCAACATCGAGGAAAACAACGACAAGACCCCTGTCAACTATGTGTTGCCACCAGGCATCAGCCGAGTGCTCGACCCCTCGCAGCCCCAGCTCACCCAAGACAATGAGCAGGCCCTTGCCATCACCGTGAAGAACCTCGCCACAGGCGATGCCCGTGCCGTCTATAAGACCTTCAATTACGACCTGCGCCAGTACAAGCACCTGCAGATGTTCATCCATGCCAACGCTCTCGAAGGCGACCAGACCCTCGACAACGACGAGATGAGCGTCTTCCTCCGCATGGGTTCCGACTACCGCAGCAACTATTATGAGTACGAGATTCCATTGAAACTGACTCCTTCTGGTCGCTACGACACCTATACCACATCCGGTTGTGAAGCCGTTTGGCCAGCCGAGAACATGCTCGACATCGATTTCAGTGTCTTCACCGACTTGAAGAAAGAGCGCAATAAGCGTCGCGCCAGTGGTGACCCCGAAGCCAGCTATACCCAGCTCTTCTCGCAGTACGACCCCGACAAACCAGGCAACAAGATCAGTGTGATGGGTAACCCCTCACTCGGTGAGGTGAAAACCATGATGATCGGTGTGCGCAACAATGCCCCCCATACCAACAGCGTGGAGGTCTGGGTCAATGAGATGCGCATGCAGGACTACAACAATGAAGGCGGTTGGGCTGCCCAGGGCAACCTCAACGTCCAGCTCAGCGACATTGGTTCGGTGAATGTCACCGGTCACATGGAGACTGCCGGATTCGGTGGACTGGAAGAATCCGTCACCCAGCGCCGCGACGACAACCTCTACGAATGGAGTGTCACCACCACCTTTGAACTCGGCCGTCTCTTCCCCGAGAAATGGAAGATGCAGCTGCCCCTCTACTACTCCTATTCATGGCAGAAGGTGTCGCCCAAATACAACCCCTTCGACACTGACATGCTCTTGAAAGACGCCCTTGACGACACTGGAAGCAAAGCCGAGCGCGACTCACTCAGCAGTCTGACCGAGACCCTGGTGCGCAACAAGAACTTCTCGCTCACCAATTGGAAATCCAACTACCAGAGCCCCAAGCCCATGCCTTTCGACCCAGCCAACTTCTCCGTCACCTACAGCTACAGCAAGCGATTCAAGGAGGGTGAGACCATCGTCTATGAGAATGACGAGGACTGGAAATTCAACCTCGCCTACAACTACACACCTAAATACAAGACTTGGGAACCCTTCAAGAACCTCAAGAGCAAGTCGAAGTGGCTCGACATCGTCAAGGCCCAGAACCTCAACTACCTGCCGCAGAACATCTCGTTCAACACCGATATCACCCGCAGTTACTATGAGTTGCAGGAGCGTGATATTGATGCCGGCACCCGTTTGCCTGTGACCTTCTCCGAGCAGTTCCTTTGGAACCGCGACTTCTCCATCCGCTGGGACATCTTCAAGTCGATGAAGTTGAGTTGGAAGTCGGCCACACATGCAGAAATCGAAGAACCCTATGTGGTCATCAACAAGAGCCTCTATCCCGATGAGTATTCTCAGTGGAAAGACTCGGTGAAGCGCAGCCTCAAGTCCTTCGGACGTCCGTTGACTTACGCATCATCGTTCAACGGTTCCTATCAGGTGCCTCTCAACAAGATACCCGTCCTCGACTGGGTGTCGCTCGATGGAAGCTATACTTCCAACTACGGCTGGACCAGAGGTACGGAATTGGAAGACGGCACATCCCTTGGCCATACGATTACCACCAGCCGCGTCCTCAACATCAACGGCAAACTCAATTTCGAGACGCTCTACAACAAGTCGAAGTTCTTGGAAGGGGTGAACAAACGCTTCTCAGGTAATAATAAGAAAACGAACACCAACAAGAAGAACGCCAAGGACACTAAGGCTAAGGACAGCAAGAAGAACGCGAAGGATGCCAACGCCAAAGAAGGCGACGAAAAGAATACTGATGGCAAGACGGCTGACGGCAAGGTGGCTGACGGCAAGCAGGCCGCAGGCAAGAACGCCAAGTCCGACGACAACAGCAAGAAAAAGAAGGGATTCACCAAGGAGGTGCAGCTCAACGACACCGCCTCTGTGGATGTGAACCATGGACAGAACAGCAAGCGCATCATTGTCCGTGCCACCACAAAGGAAGGTAAGACCTACAAGTTGAAGTACAAGAGACTGGATGCCAACAACATCAGGATCAAGAACCGCGACTCCATCCCTCTGAAGATATCCGTCGTGGCCAAGGAGCCCCTGTACGAAAAAGGCTGGTACAAGACAGCCCAAGTTCTGGCGCGTGGCCTGATGATGGTCCGCAATGCCAGCGTCAGCTACCGCAACAACTATTCGTTGACCCTTCCTGGCTTCCGCACTGAGATAGGCGATGCCTTCGGTCAGAAATCCATAGGCGGCAAGATGTCGCCAGGTTGGGACTTCGCCTTTGGCGCCGTGGGCAACAGCTATATCCAGAAAGCCGCCGACAATGGATGGCTGATGGTCAACGATGCCAACATCACCACCCCCTCCACCACCACAGCAGCCGAGGACCTCAGTCTGCGTCTGTCTCTGGAGCCCATACGCGACCTGAAAATCGACCTTGATGCCAGCCGCACCATCAACAAGAGCCGTTCTGTGCAGTTCATGTACAAGGGTATGCCCGCCACCCAAAGCGGTAGTTTCACCCAGACCATCATCTCCTTCCCGACAGCTTTTGGCGGTAGTGGCAACATCAACAACAACTACAGGTCCAAACCCTTCAACGAGTTCCTCAGCAACATTGCCATTATTCGTCAGCGTATGGAAGAGCGATACGCCAATGCCACTTATCCCGAAGGCCTGGGTGAATTGGCAGGCAAACCCTACGACCCTGCTATCGGTAGTGTGCCGCAATACTCAGCCGATGTGTTGATTCCAGCCTTCCTTGCCGCCTATTGCGGAGGAGACGCCAAGAAACAGCCGCTGACCATCTTCCCAGCGCTCTCTAAACTGTTGCCCAACTGGAGGATCACTTATAGCGGACTGTCGAAACTGCCATGGTTTGCCGACCATTTCAAGAGCTTCAACATCAACCATCAGTACAAGAGCACATTCACTGTAGGAGCCTATAACTCTTACTCCACTTTTATGGAGTATATGGGCGACTTTGGCTTCATCACCGATGTGACCACTGGCAATCCTGTGCCCAGCAGCATGTACAACGTGGGCACCGTGAGCATCAACGAACAGTTCAGTCCGTTGCTGGGTGTGGATATGACCTTCAACAACGGCATCACTGCCAAACTCGAGTATAAGACCGTGCGTTCGCTCAACCTCAGTGTCACTTCTGTAGCCCTGACCGAAAGCAACAGCAATGACATCGTTGTCGGATTCGGCTGTAAGTTCAAGGACCTGAACCTCTTTGGTGCCAAGCGCATACAGAGTGGGCAGAAGAAGAGCAAAAACAGAAAGAATGCGAAGGAGGAAGAGAGCAACAGCAGATCGAACACGTCCAACCGTCGCACCACTACGGTGAGCCATGACCTCAACGTACGCTTCGACTTCTCCTACAGAATGCAGAACGCCCTCAACCGCAATATCCAGACCATGGTGACCACTGCGACCAATGGTAGCACAGCCTATAAGATTTCCTTGGCTGCCGACTACACCTTCAGTCGCCTGCTCACGCTGAGTGGATTCATGGATTGGCAGCGCAATGAGCCTCTTGTGTCTTCGTCATCTTATCCCACCACCACCGCCGACTTCGGTGTGAGCATGAAGTTCTCGCTCACCCGCTAAGCCATTTGCTAAAGAAATCCCTTTAAATTAACAGAAAGACAATTTATAGAAGCCCCTTTAAAAGAAACAGAGAATGGTCATATCACCCGTCATAGAAAAACTGATCAAAGAAAAAAACTGGGATGGACTTCACCAACTGTTTGACAGAATGTCGAACACTGAGTTCCGTCGTACCGAGAACGTCGTTCGCGATATGGTGATGCCACGTCTTGACAACGACCTGTTTTGGGAGGCCTACCATCATCTGCTCATCTATCGCCATCAGGCTTTTCTGCCCGTCATCACATCGGCAAAGCGTTTGGCTCGCAATGGGCAGTTGTCGTTTGCCGCTCCTTCGGCCCAAGAATTGGCTCGTTTTGTGATCGAGGTTCTTCCCGACGAGCGGATGAAGATGGTCAGGATGCTCATCGGGGCGCTTGAGACAGTGGAACAAGTCATCGGATTGTTCGGCTGGTTGGAGATTGACCAGGCTGGGCAGCGCTGTTCAGCGTTGCTGAACCTGACCTCGCCCGTGGCCTATTACGTCTTGTTCCAGACCCTGCGCCATGCAGAAGGCGAACGGGAGTTGATCCTTCGTTGTTGTCAGGCCTTGCTGTGCAAGGGAGATGACCTGTCGTTGAATATGGTGGCGATACTTCGGGCCTATTTTGATTTGTCAGAACTGAAAAAAACACTATCTTTGCCCATCCAACCCTACGAGTTGAGTTATATCGACAGTTCGTATGCCAATTTTGAGCATGTGCTGTTGGGCAAACGTCCCCGATAATCCATCCATACCTGCGACTATGATGACCAAGGCGTTGACACTACTGGAATTGAACTACATGGTGAACGAGGTGTTCGAGCAGTCGTTCACTCGTTCCTATTGGCTTTCGGCTGAAGTGAGCGAGGTGCGTGAGAATCGCGGCCACTGCTATATGGAGTTTGTCCAAAAGGATGAGTTCAGCAATTCCTTGGTAGCCAAGGCCCGTGGTATGGTCTGGAAAGATAAGTGGCAGATGCTTAGGCCCTATTTCGAGCGAACCACAGGGCAGCCTTTGACTGCAGGGATGACCCTCTTGGTTCAGGTCAAACTCACTTTCCATCCCCTTTATGGTTATGCGTTGAATGTAGTGGATATCGACCCCACTTACACGCTTGGCGACATCGCACGCCGTAGGCAGGAGATTATCCAGAAGTTGCGGGATGAAGGCATAGACCAGATGAACAAGGAATTGGAGATGCCGAGGCTGTTGCAGCGGGTGGCTGTCATTTCAAGTGCCACCGCCGCTGGCTATGGCGATTTTTGCAACCAATTGAATGCCAACGACAAAGGATTGGTGTTCTATACCCGTCTTTTCCCTGCTTTGATGCAGGGTGATGGTGTGGAATCGAGTGTGATTGCCGCGCTCGACGCCATCATGGATGATGCTTTGGACTGGGATGTGGTCGTGATTATTCGCGGTGGTGGATCTGTTTCCGACCTCTCGGGTTTCGACACATTGAAGTTGGCAGAACATGTGGCTCAGTTCCCACTGCCCATCATCACGGGCATCGGACATGAACGCGACGACACCGTCATCGACATGGTGGCTCATACGCGTGTGAAGACCCCTACAGCTGCCGCCGAGCTCCTCATTCATCACCAGGAGGCTGAATTGGCGTTGCTGGAGTCATGTTCCGACCGTATCCGTGGCGCTTTGGAACATCGTCTGTCGGAGGAGCTTGCACGCCTGAACCTGATTGTGGCGCGTATGCCTGCCATCTACAACCTGTTCTATCAGCGGGAGAACCAACGATTGATGCAACTGACCCATCAAATCCACCGTGACATCGACGGTGTGCTTCAGACCAGCAAGAACAAACTCGACCTCGTTGCCATGCAGCTGCCATTGCATATCAAGGCCATGATGCAGGGCGAGCAGCACAAGCTGAAACTTATCTCGATGCGCTTGAAAGCCGTGGATCCCAAGAATATCCTGCGCCAGGGCTACAGCATCGTGCAAGTGGGAGGGAAGGTGGTGAGAAGTGTGTCGCAGTTGCGCAAAGGCGATGAGATGGTCACGATAGTGGCAGATGGCAAGGTGATATCCAATGTGACGGAAATGGAAAAAACGAATCAATAAGACAATAGATATGAAGAAAGAAGGATTGACCTACGAGAAAGCCATGAAAAGGCTGGAAGAAATCGTGGAAAAAGTGGAAAATGGCCAGATGGATATCGACAGTCTGAGCGCTACGCTGAAAGAAGCCCAGGAACTTGTCGCTTTTTGCCGTGACAAGCTCACCAAGGTGGATGCCGAAATCAAGAAGATACTGGAAGGTTAGGAGGGATCGTTGGAGAGCAGATAGCGGCACTGTGCCTCATCGTGCATGATTTGTCGCTTGAGTTCCTCCACATTGCCGTACTCCCTTTCCGCCCTGATGTAGTGCATGAATTCCACGGTGATATCCTCATTGTAGATGTCGGCACAGAAATCGAAGATGTTCACTTCGACGGTCTGTCTTTCGCCATTATGGAAAGTGGGGCGATGACCGATGTTCATCATGCCTTTGAACCACTCGTCTTTCAGTCTGATCCTTACTGCATACACTCCTCCTGCGGGGATGAGCTTTCCTTTTTCTTCAGTCTGTATGTTGGCGGTGGGAAAACCGATGCTCCGACCGTTGTGGAATCCAGCTACAACCTTTCCACTGATGCTGTAGTTTCGTCCGAGCACTTGGTTGGCGGTCTTGATGTCGCCTTCCAGCAGAGCATGGCGTATGACCGACGAACTGAATTTGGTAACTGTCTCTTCTCTGTATTCTTTAGCTTGTATGACCTCTATTCCGATTTCCCGACCTACCTTCACCAGCCCATCGAACGCAAGTCGGTCGTGTCCGATTCGATTATCGTAGCCGATAATCAGTTTTCGGGCATTCATCCTTTCTTTCAGCACTTGGATCATGAAGGTCTCGGCGGATAGCATCGACATTTCCACACTGAAATGGAGCATCTCCACCCTGTCTATGCCCGTATTCACAATGAGTTGTGTCTTCTCCTCGGGCGATGAGAGCAGTAAGGGCTCAAACCCAGGTCTTACCACGGTAAGCGGATGGTTGGAAAATGTGACGACGGCAGATGTCATGCCACATCTTTCCGCCTCTTCCTTGACTTGGGCGAGTATGAACTGGTGTCCTCTGTGGACACCATCAAAAAAACCTATGGTTGCGACACAGGGCCTGTCGTTCATGTTCAGTATGTGGGCTCTGGGTCGGAGAAAAGTTCGGTCCAATCCTCATCTGGTGTGACCAGATGTGTCTTGAATCCCAATTTTGCAGCCGTGTCGCAGTTCTCCTTGATGTCGTCAAGATAGAGTGTGTTGAACGGCATGATGCCCGTTCTGGCGATGATGGAATGATAGATACCTGGATCAGGTTTCATCTGCCTCATTTGAAACGACAGAAAGAGCTCTTCGAAATAATCATCGATGGAGAACCCGTGGTAGTTGAAGTAGTTGGCTGATGAGTGGTTCCAGTGCAGTACATTCGTGTTGCTCAGCAGATAGACCACGTAACTGTCGCGTAGTGCCAGTAGTTTGCGCAGTCGTTGTCTGGGTATTCCTGTGAGCATGGTGTTCCATGCCTCAGCCACTTGCTGTTCGGTGGTGTTGGTGTTGCAATGGTGTTTCAGAGTTTTGCAGAATTGTTCGGATGAGATTTGCCCCAGCTCGAACTGCTTGAAAACGGCATTGGTGTCGTTGTTGTTGAAAACCTCCTCGAAATCGTTGAATCCCAGTTTGTGAAATGCTTCAGTGCATTTTTTCCTGTCCAGGTCAACGAGTACACCTCCAAAATCGAGAATCAGGTTTTGAATGTTGTCGAACATAAGTCGTGTATGTTATGAAAATCTGTGCCGTTGACAGAATAGGTGCATGTCAACGTTCCATGTGGCAAAGTTATGCAATTTTTATGAACAAAACGTATAAGTGCTGTTGTTTTTTTTCTTACCCCCTACTTTTTTCATGCTTGATGTGTTGGTTGCTTTTTTTCTCATCTCTTTATTCGGGATGTTTTTTTTCGCAACGATAAGTCGGGAAGGATTGGAATGTTACGTTTACGTAAAAGGATGTAACAGGATTTGTTTCCATAAGTCCTTTTTTTGTGTTACATTTGCGTTAATTTATGGATTCGATCAGGAAAACGTGTTTTTCCGAGATGAGACATCTGACTTTG
Organism: uncultured Bacteroides sp.; assembly: GCA_946628545.1. Taxonomy (GTDB): domain Bacteria; phylum Bacteroidota; class Bacteroidia; order Bacteroidales; family Bacteroidaceae; genus RUG11857. The sequence continues at coordinate 13,657 of CAMOWU010000018.1, forward strand.
TCATAAGGATAACTTTCTAACCATCAACTGATAATGAAAAGAAGATTACGTGTTTCGCTTGTGGTGTTTGCCACGTTGTTTATGTGTGCGGCTTCGGTCTGCGCTAAGGTTCGCTTGCCTCATTTGTTCGACAGTGGTATGGTGTTGCAGCGCGACATGCCCATCCATATCTGGGGATGGGCTGACGCTGGTGAAGAGGTCGTGGTTTCGCTGGGGAGCAGAAAGGCTACTGCCAAAGCCGATGTCCGTGGCGAATGGAGTGTCACTCTTGCCAAGATGAAGGCTGGAGGACCTTATGAGTTGCGAGCCGGCGATGTGGTGCTTCACGACGTGATGCTGGGCGATGTGTTTTTCTGTTCAGGCCAGTCCAATATGGAGTTGCCTATCCGTCGCTGCATGGACTTGTATAGCGAAGAAGCCTCGACTTACAGCAATGCCGATATCCGTTACCTCACCTTGGCACATCTCTTCAATTTCGTCAGTCCACAGACTGATTTTGCCGCTCCCTCAAAGGATGCAGAAGGGAGAACATGGAAAAAAGTCAACCCTGCCAATGCACGGGAGATGAGTGCGATCTGCTATTTCTTCTCCCGTGAGGTCCAGGCCGAGAAGGGGGTGCCTGTGGGCATTATCGTCTCGGCTGTGGGAGGCACCAAGGTGGAGGCTTGGATGAGCCAGGAGAATCTGCGTCAGTTTGATGATTTCAAGTCCGAGTTCACTCATCCACGCTACAATCAAGTGGATTATGTGGATTCCGTGACCCGGGTTGAAAATGCCCGCATGGGCGATTGGGACCGCCGCATGGACCAGGCCGATACGGTGCGCGCGAATTGGCGCAAACCGGGTTTCACTACTGCTTCTTGGCAAAAGGTGAACATGTTTGGCAACTGGGCGCAAGGACCCGATGGCAGGATGCGCCATGGTGCGTACTGGTTCCGTCAGGTGATCAATGTACCTGCCTCGTTGGAAGGCCATAAGGCCACCTTGCGTGTGGGTGCTATGAAAGACGCTGATTCGGTCTTTGTCAATGGTGTGAAGGTGGGCTTCACTTCCTACGAGTATCCTCCTCGCATCTATCCCGTTCCCGCTGGGGTCTTAAAGGCTGGGGAAAATGAGGTCATGGTTCGTCTGCTGGCGCAAAGCGGTCGCCCGAACTTCACCCCCAAGAAACTCTATCAGTTGGAAATAGAAGGTGGGGAGGTGATTCCATTGAAGGAAGAGTGGGAGTACTGCGCTGCTTCTCCGATGCCAGCTCGTCCAGGCAGCACTTATTGGGTGGATACACCCACAGGGCTTTATAATGCGATGGTGGCTCCTTTCCGTAATCTCAGTTTCAAGGCCGCCGTGTGGTATCAAGGAGAGTCGAGCGTGGGACGCAAAGACTATGCGCTCAAGTTGGAGGCCATGGTGAAGGAATGGCGCAAGCAGTTTGGCCATGATTTTCCATTGGTCATTGTGCAGTTGGCGGGTTTCCAGCAGCGCCACGACCATCCTGTGGAGTCAGGTTGGGCTGCGCTCAGGAATCTCCAGCGCATCGCCGCCCAGACCATACCCAATGCCGCTTTGGCAACTCCTATCGACATTGGCGAGTGGAACGATATCCATCCTCAGAACAAGAAAGACATCGGACACCGAGTGGCGCTACAGCTTTTCCGTATTGCTTACGGTGACAAGAAGATTGTGTCGTCTGGCCCTGAGATAGAGAAAGCCGCGTTGGACAAGGAAGGCAATGTGGTTCTCACTTTCAGCAAGCGTTCGGGCGAGATCGACTGGTCGGTGCTCAAACCTTTGGAAAGCCTGAGCCTGGCAGGTGCTGATGGCAAGTTTGTGGCTGTGAAAGGCAGAGTGTCGGGACCTCATCAGGTTGTGCTGACTGTGCCGGCAGGCATGGTGCCTGAGCGTGTGCGCTATGCCTGGGACGATTACCCCCTCTCCACCATCTACAATGTGGAAGGACTGCCTGCCAGCGGTTTTGAAATTGAAATCGCACGATAACAATAGCATTTAGACAAATGGCATCATGACTTTGCTATAGAGATGAAAAAACACGATATGAAGACTAAAATTCTCATTTGCCTGTTGGCTATATTATTGCCTGTGAACCTGACGGCACAGGTGGTGTATTCATGGACATCAGACAATGGCCTGTCGAACACCAACATCCGCAGCCTCTTCCAGGACACCCGTCATCATATTTGGATCCTCACTCAGAACGGTCTGAACCGATTCGACGGAGCCAAGATCAATGTGTATAACAAAGCCAGGGGCGAGTATTCGCTGACCAACGACAATATGACCTGCATTGAGCAGCTTTCGAATGGAGATATTCTTCTTGGTCATTCGGCCGGCGTACAGTGGTATGATTATCTGACCGACCGTTTCCATACTGTTCCGATGCTTTCAGAGAACAATGACACCATTTCCCCCTATGTCATCAGCATGGCTAAGACCCAGGATGGCAAAGTGTATGTCTGCACATCCGGTGGCGGTGTATTGGAGATGAAAGACGACGGTGGCCGTAACTATGTCTTGCGTCGCAACACCAAGCTCGACGCCATGAATGGAGCTGTGCAGCTTGTCGAGAACAAAGAACATGGTCTTTGGTTCATCGATAGCAACCAGCATGTGGGAATGTACCGCGACGGAAAGGTGTGGATGGTGAGCGGTGTGGATGCTGCCAAGTCGTTGTGCTATGGCTCCGACGACAGAATGTACGTGGGAGATGAGCACGGAGGACTGAAGGTTTACGATGGTGTGGCAGGGCAGTTCGTCACTGTTGCCGAAGGGCTTGAAGGTAAGTCGATTTGGAAGCTTCATCCCGACAGAGAAGGCCATATCTTCATCTGTACCGATGGTGACGGACTGTATGTCTTCGATGAGAAAACGCGCCAAGTGAAATTGAGCTCCATAGAGGTGAACGACTTCAAGATGGACAAAAGCAACGTGAAAGATGCTATCTTGGATGATGATGGCAATGTGTGGGTCGGTGTCTATTGGAAAGGAGTGTATGTGGCTCCTTCGGATGCCTCCAACTTCCATTATATGGGGCGTAGGTCGGCTTCACGAAATATTATCGGCACGAATTGCGTCACATCCATGCTCGTGGATCACAACAACCAGCTGTGGATATGCACCGACCACTGCGGTGTGTATAAGATTGCGCCCGATATGTTGAGCAGCGCGCATTTCAAGGGGGAGAACGCCTTGGGAATCGACATGACTTACATGACCATCTTTGAGGACAGCCGTGGTGGCTTGTGGGTCGGTCCTTATAATGAGGAACTCATGCGGATGAATCCCTCCGATGGCTCACTCACTCCACTGAGTAGCCTGGCATCGGGTGAAAAGGTCATCAGCGCTTATTCCGTGCAAGAAGACGAGTCGGGCAACCTGTGGATAGGCACCTGTGGACATGGCCTTTATTATTACGATGTGGCTGCCGCTCGTGTTCAACATATTGTTGAAAGTGGGCAAAATCGCATAATCAGTCCTTCCATGTACATCAACGACCTGTTGCTGACTGGCGACAGGATGCTTATTGGCACGAATTATGCTCTGGTGGATATGAAGATTGATGGTCTTCAGCCCAAAGAACCGAAATATGTGGTTGACAGGATTGCGGTGAACAAGATTCGTCAGGTCAAGAATTCCAACCTCTTTTGGTTAGCCACCAGCGACGGTCTGATGCAATATGATGTTACCACGGGGAGGCTGCAGCGTTTTCCGGAAGCTTCCAAAGGCAAGGAAGTGTTGAGTCTTGAAATCACCGAAGGTGGTTATATCTGGATTACCACTCGTCAGGGATTGGCGCGACTGGATGCAAAAGGCAGGCTGATGGAGACATTCTCTGCAAAAGACGGTTTGCAGGGGAATGAGTTCAGTGAGCGTGCTTCTTTCTATTGTGGCAACACTTTGTTCTTTGGTGGAGTAAATGGTGTGACCTATTTCAACCCGATGGAACTGACCGAGCACGTCGCAGATGACCTTAATTTCCGTATCGTGGATTTCTATCTCTTTGGCCAGCCTGTCCATGCGGGACAGAAATCAGGCACTTTCACCATTACTGAGAAATGGATCCCTGAGGCTGATAAATTCAGTCTCTGCCACAGCGACAACACTTTCAGCATCGAGTTGGCCCCTCTATCGCTCAGTTCATCGCTGATGACTTTCTCTTATAGTGTCAATGCCAATGAGTGGGTGGAGTTGCCCAATGGGTCCAGACGCATAGAGATGATCAATATGCCCGCAGGAACCTACACCATCCGCATCAAGGGTCACCTGCTGGGACAAGACACGGCTGAAAAACGCATCACTGTCGTCGTGCACCCTGTTTGGTTCCTCTCCGCTCCTGCCATATTCGTCTATTTCCTCCTTTTGCTGCTGATATCGTGGTTCATCTACAAGGACATTGTCCATCGGATGAAGGCACGTCGATTGCTTGAACATCACAGACAGGAAGAGCGGATGAACGAGGCGCGTACGCAGATGTTCATGAACATCAGTCATGAGATACGTACGCCTATGACATTGATCCTCAGTCCCCTCGAACGGCTGATGAAGATGGGCGACGATGAGGCCCATCAGACCAACTATAGGCTGATCAACCAAAACGCCAAGCGTATCCTGCGATTGATCAATCAGTTGATGGATTCACGTAAGGCCGAGAAAGGCCAGTTGAAAATGAAATACAGCCGTGTGGAATTGGTACGCTTTGTGGCCAACCTTTACGAACTCTTCACTTCATCGGCCAACCAGAAGAATATCCAGTTCCTCTATAATCATCCCAAGGACGAATTGTGGGCCTATGTCGATGAGGCCAATCTCGATAAGATTGTCATGAACTTGCTCTCCAATGCCTTTAAGTTCACTCCTAAGGATGGCCGAATTGTGGTCTATCTGAGCTGTCTGAGTAAAGAGCGCCAGTTCCGCATTGAGGTCACCGATACGGGATGCGGCATCAAGGATGAGGACAAGAAACATATCTTTGAGCGTTTCTACTCAGCCAGTGGCAACGTGGAGAATTATGTGGGTACAGGCATCGGCCTCAACTTGACCAGCCAGTTGGTGAAACTGCTTGGTGGCACCATCGAGGTGGCTGATAACAGTGAGGGACAAGGCACCCATTTCACGGTGACCATACCTTTGGGGCATGAAGGACTGGTGCTGCATCCTGCAGGATCGGTTGCTGAAGTTGAAGGTGGCGTGGCTCAGGGCAACGGTTTGCCATCTTCTGAAAATGCTACCAGCAATGGTCCAGTAGTAGAAGAAAGGGACACGAATGAACCGTCCAAGTCAACAGGGCAGGAATTATCCCCGTCGTCCGTTTCAATCGCTTCTGTTGCTTCCGTTCAGGGCACTGTTCAAACCGATGGTGAAGAAGGATCTGTTGCCAGTCAGGCTGATCAGGATGGGCATCACGTAGCGGCTGACGTCGTCAATGCCGATTCGGTCAATGTGGCTGGAGCAGACGTGGATACGGATTTATCGACTGATTTAGGCCAGGATGTCGTGGACGACCATGTGCCTGTAGTGCTTGAAGTGAAGAAATCGTCTGGACCACGCCGTTTCAATGTGGTCGTGGTGGAGGACGACGAGCCTATCCGTCAGTATGTGATGAGTGAGTTGTCGCATACGGTGAATGTCCGCGACTTTGTCAATGGTCAGGAGGCTTGGGACTATGTCTTGCAGAATGTGGGCAAGGTGGATATGGTGGTCAGCGATGTGATGATGCCAGTGATGGACGGCATACAACTCTGTCTGAACATCAAGAAAAACATCAATACCAGTGATATCTCCGTGCTTTTGCTTACTGCCCTTGGTACCGACGAGAACCGTTTGAAAGGACTGAATGTGGGTGCCGACGGGTATCTGTCGAAGCCCTTCAACATCGATGTGCTCAAGCAGATGGTGATGACGATGCTCACCAACCGCCACCGCATGCAAAGTAAGTTCGACGGCAGTGCCGAACAGGCCGACAAGGTGGATGACATCGAGTTGGAGTCGCCCGACGAAAGACTGATGGACCGCATCATGAAGGTGATGAACGAGAACTTGTCGAATCCCGAACTGAGTGTGGAGTTTATTGCCGACAAGGTCGGACTGAGTCGTGTGCATCTGCACCGCAAGATGAAGGAACTGACCAGCCAGACCCCACGCGACTTTATCAAGAATGCCCGTTTGAGCCAGGCTGCCAAACTCTTGAGCAATAAGCATCTCGACATCACACAGGTAAGTATGGCTACTGGCTTCAGGTCCATCTCGTCTTTCTCCACTGCTTTCCGTCAGCTCTACGGTGTGACACCATCGGACTACATGAAGTCGGCAAAGAAGAAAAAGTCGGGGGAAGGCGATAAAAACAAGGATAGCGAGGGCTGATCTTAGAACTCCAGTCGGAAGCCTTTTCTTTTCATTTCGTCGTATTTCTCAGGATTGAATTTGTAGAGATACGATTCTTTGCGGTTGGAGAACCATTCGCGTTCGTCGAGTGGGGTGAGCAGTCCGATATGCAGCATCTTGTTGTAGAAGTTGCGGCGGTCGAATTTCACACCCAGAATAGCCTCGTAGAGTTCCTGAAGCTGCTTCATGGAGAATTTTTCAGGCAATAGTTCAAAACCTATGGGTTCGAAATGGATCTGTTTGCGCAGTGTCTCCTTGGCCATGTCGAGTATTTCCTGGTGGTCGAACGCCAGTTGGGGGGTGGCGTCTAAGGGGAACCATTGTGCGCTGGCGGCATCGTCGCCCCCTTTGACCTCTTGCAGGCGTACAAGGGCATAGTAGGCAATGGTGAGCACTCGTTCGCGTGGGTCGCGGTTGACGGTGGAGAAGGTGTGGAACTGCCTGATATATGCATCTTTCAGTCCCGTTTCCTCTCTCAGTTCCCGCATGGCACTTTCCTCGGCGGTCTGATTCATGCCGATGAAGCCACCAGGCAGTGCCCAGCAGCCTTTATAGGGCTCTATTCCTCTTTCAATCAATAGTACATTGAGACGCTCGCCGTCGAATCCGAAAATCACGCAGTCGGTGGTGACCGCCGGGTGGGGATATTGATAATGATATCGATATTCGATTTCTTCCATTTCTTTTTTATGTAATTTTTACGCAAAATTAGTGAAAAGCGTTGAAATGAACAAATCGAAAGCTGAAAAAGTGGGTTTTAGCGTTGGTTTTGGGGATGTGTTGGGATGAGCGGTAGGAACCAGATGGTGTCGATGGCCAGTTCGGCTTTGAGGTTGAGGGTCAGCTCATCCTCTTTGAAAGGCTCAGCAATCTCCAGGTGCTTGTGTTCCACTTCGTCCACGTCGTTCACATTGATTTTCTCTATCCTCACTCTTGCCACACCACTACCGATCATGCCAATGTCCTGTGCGGCGGCGTATGAGAGGTCGATCAACTTGTTGCGGCTGAAAGGTCCTCGGTCAGTCACTTTCACCACTGTGGTTCTGTTGTTCTTGAGGTTGGTCACCTTGAGGATGGTGCCGAAAGGTAGCGTGCGGTGCGCGCAGGTGTATGCGTTCTTGTTGTAGATGCCTCCGTCGCTGGTTCGCCTGCCGTGGAAGTGGTTGGCGTAGTAGGATGCCATACCTTCTGTCTGGGCTTGTGAAAGGCAGCAGAAAAAGGTAAGTAGGGTAGTGGTCAGTATCAATCTGAGAGTGCTCATACCTGTGCTGTGTCGTTGAGTTATTTCAGTTTGGTATGCAAAAATATAAATAATTCTTCATTTTTGTGTAATTTTGCACGCTGAAATGAAAAAACATGTGCAAATGAAGTGGAAAGGTCATATCTGTATGTTGCTTGCCTGTGGAATATGGGGCTTGATGGCTCCTTTGGGCAAGGATGCGATGAGCAATGGAGTGGGGGGATTGGAAATGGTCACCTTCCGTGTCTGTGGAGGTGCCTTGTGCTTTTGGTTGGCGTCGATTTTCACCAAGGGTGAGGAGGTCAAGCCAAAAGACATGTTGATGTTTTTCTTCGCTGCGATGCTGAGCATCGTGTTCAACCAATGTTGTTATACCATCGGTTTGAGTATCACGTCGCCTGTGAATGCGAGCATCATGACTACGGTGATGCCCATCATCACGATGGTGCTGGCGGCCATCTTTCTCCGTGAGCCAGTCACCTCGAAGAAGGTCACGGGTGTCTTTCTGGGTGCCATAGGTGCGTTCGTGTTGATCACGAGCAGCCATCGGGGCGGTGGTGCGGCTAACGAGGGAAAACTGACTGGCGACTTGCTCTGCTTGGCTGCCCAGTTGTGTTTTGCCGTTTATCTCACGGTCTTCAAGCACTTGATATCGCGCTATACAGTCGTCACCTGTATGAAATGGATGATCACCTACGCCGCTATTGTCATCCTTCCTTTCTCTTACGGACGCATGGCAGCCCTGCCATGGTCGGCCCTGACACTCACCACATGGTTGGAAACGGCTTTCGTGGTGGTGGGTGGCACTTTCCTCGCCTATATCTTCATGATGACGGGACAGAAAGAACTGCGCCCTACGGTGGTGAGCATGTACAACTATGTGCAGCCCATAGTGGCTTGTGCGGTGAGCGTGGCTACGGGTCTTGGTGCTTTCGGTCTTTGGCAGTCCATCGCCATCGTCTTGGTTTTCACTGGCGTCTATCTCGTCACACAGAGCAAGAGCCGCAGGGACTTGAAGATGGAGCGCAGGCGATAGAACAACAAAGAAAGCATGCGAATGTTCGCATGCTTTCTTTGTCTATTGTCAACATGAATTCGAATGGTTTAGAACTTCACCTCGTCGCGGGTGATGACCTCGTCGCTGCTCATGGCATTTGTCCACCATGCATCGCTGCACATGGTGTCGGTAGAGCCTTGTCCACCCTGATACCATACCATGAAATGGCCCCACTTGGCACCTGATGCCCAGCAGTCGCTGATCTTTCCTTGCTCCTTGCCGTTTCCGTATCCACATTCGCCAAGCACCACCATCTTGTTGGGGTAGGTGGCCTGGATTTCTGTGAATTCCTGGCCGTTGGTGGCAGCGTCGCGTCCGTAAAGGTCACGTGCCACGATATCTACATACTGGTCGCCGGGATACCAGTCGGTGTCCTGGTTGTATTTTTCGCTGTCGCCGTTGTAGTTCTGGGTGGTCCAGATCCAGATGAGGTTGTTCACGCCCTTCTGCTGGAAGTAGTCGTACATGGTGATCCAGAGGCGCTTGTAAGTGTCAGCACCGTCGTAGCCCCACCAGAACCATGCTTTCGCCCAGTCGGCCTGCTGCTTGGCAGTTGTGTTGCCGGCAGCCTCGTGGAATGGACGCCATGTGGCGGCGATGCCGGCATCCTGGAGTTTGAGCATGACATCGACCACTTTGTCCATCTGCTCGTAGAACCACTTGTTCTCCCAAGAGCCTTCGGTGAAGACGTTGCTGGTGCGGAAATCGGTCTCCTCGGGTGTGCAGGTCACTTCTGTTTCACTATTCTTTTTCGGTACGTTGAAGTGCCACATCAGTTGTACGATGCCACCGGCGTTCACCCACTCCTGAACGGGACTGATGTTGGTATAGTCAATCCAGTTGGCTGGAGAGTAGCAGATATGGATGAAGTCGAAGCAGTTCATGGCGGGGTATTTGCCCGTCAGGGTGTGGACTTTTTCGGCTAACTTGGTGTTCCAGTTCACGTCGGCCATCACACTGGAGATGACTTTCTGTCCGTATTGGTTCTTGAAATAAGTGTAGAGGCTTTTGGCGGCTTCCGTGGCATTGGCATTGACAGGTGCTGATGCGATGTCGGGATTGACGGGCTGCTGTTTGGCCTTGGTGGTGAAGTTGAGTGTGAAGGCTGGAGCCTCGCTTTTTCCATCGGAAGAGACAATGGCCCCTTTTGCCACTTTGAGTGTATAGCTCTTGCCTTCTTCCAGTTCCAGTGGAATATCTACATCCATCTTTGTCTTGCTGTTGCTTGTGGCTTGGACCTTAGTGCCGTTGAGCGTGATGTCGCCGCCAGTGACGGGCTTCACCGTGGTGTTGTAGCCCAGGGTCAGTACGGTGGTCGTGGCTGCATCCACTTCAGCACCCTCTTGGATGCTTTGGGTGCGGAGCACGATGGTTGGATTGGATGTACCTCCTCCACCACCATTCGGGTCGTCGGAGTCATCATCACCGCCACTACAGGCGGTCAGTAGGTAGGGGGAACACAATGACATCAACAGAATTGATGCAAGGTGGAGATAATGTTTTGTCTTCATCGGGTTGTTGGTGTGATTCTATGTTGTGGATAATGAAGAAAAAGGACGCAATGAGTTGCGTCCTTTTTCTTTGTGTATAGTGAGGTTACCTTGCGGTGACTTTGGTCAGTTCGTAGTTGTCACCGGTGATGACCAGACCACCATTGGCGATGATGTCGTCGAGCACGTTCTGTGGGAATGTCACTACCAGCACACCCTCGTCTTCATCAAGGTCGTATTGACCTGGGATGGGGGCGGGCAGATTTGCCCAGTCCTGCCCGTGACGCAGGCTGATGCATGCCCATTGTCCCGGAGTGATCTTCTTGTAGGTGAAGCAAATTTTGCTGTCGGCCTCAATGGTTGTCCAGTCGTAGCCACCCCATGCGAGGTCTTCGTTGCCTGCCCAGCTTGAGCAGGTGAACAGACCGCTCCAGAGTGTGGTCTCGAGCAGCGACACTGTCACCTTGGTCACGGTGAAGTATGCACCGCAGACAACGAGACCGCCATTGGCAACCAACTCGTCGATCATAGCCTGGGTCAGGGTCACGGAGAACTTGGTGTCTTCTGCCGTCAGATCATTCACATCAGATGTACCTGGGAGTGCAGCCCAGTTGCCGTTTCCGACGCGGATCTGTGACCATCCCTCCGACATGTCAGGAGTGAGATAAACTGTCAGCACTTGTCCTGGCTTGATGGTTGACCAGTCGAATGCACCATAAGCGAGGTCGGCCATCGAACCGCTCCATTTGCCAATGTATGTGCTGCCAGTCCAGAGGGTGAGTTCTGGAGCCTCGCTGTACATGGAGATCTTGTCGGTCTCGACGCTGTAGTTCTCATGCTGAACGAGCGTGATCTTACCATCGCCCATGCCTTCTGGTACCTGGAATGAAATCTTGCTTGCGCTCTGCTCGAACTGTCCCTTGGCAAGAGGTTCGCCGATAGCGGGCAGGATGATCTGGGTGATGCGGTCGAGTTTGTCGCCTGTGATGGTGATGGTCTGACCTGCCTTGACATCCTTCACAGGGTCGATAGACGCCACAGTTGCCAGAGGAACGGTGATATCTACAGTAGTGGTGAGGCCTGAAGCGGCAGTCAAGGTCACAGTGCCAGAGACAGTGTTGGTGGGCACTGTCACTTGGATGGACTTGCCATCGCTGGCAGCATCGAATGCCACGCTATCTACTGCTGGGAAGCTGATGTTGGTCACAAGGTCGAGGTTCTCACCCGTGATGGTGATGCGCTCGCCAAATTCTGGTGCGGCTTTCGACACACCTGTAGCCTGTGGGGCATCTACAGTCAGAGAGCCGATGACCACGTCTTCTGCATCTACAGAACCGTCGTTGTAGGCCACATCGCCAGTCTTGGCTTCCATAGGCACCTGTACCTGGATCTCTGTACGGGTGTTCTTCACGAAGTTCTCGGCATCCACTTCCACGTGGTCGAAGAACACGACTTGACCGATGTTCCAAACATACTCACCCTTGATGGTGACGATGGAACCTGGATGTACGGGGTTGGGGGTGATGGAAGTCACCTGAATCTCCTCGTTGAAGGTGATGTTGGTCTGAGAGACGATGGTGTCGCCGCCTCTGGTCACCAGGCGGAGTTTGCCTGGAACACACTGGTCGGGGATGGTGACCGTCATCTCTTCTGAGCTCTTGAGACTGAACTCTGCTGAAATATAAGTGGTGGCAGGAGAGAGTTTCTGGTTGCCCTCAGGGAAGATCACTTCTTTCACATCGTTGAGGTGTGTACCTGTCACGCGCATGGTCTCACCACGAGTGATAGGCATAGGACCGAAGCTCAGGAGGTTCACGCCGCCTTTGCCGTAAGGATTGGTGTCGAGATCGTCCTCGCTACAGCTGGTGAATCCTGCTGCAACCACCAGTGCCGTCATGGCTAATGCTGATATTTTATGATATATTTTCATTGTCTTATAAGCTTTAAAGTGATTAGATCTCTACCGCGCGGATGTTGTCGATGCGGATGATAGGATGACATGTTGTACCACTGGTCACACCACTCCAGATGAAGAGCGTCAGACCTGTGAAGTTGGAGGCCGTAAGGGGCACGCTTGCAGGAGTACCGTCGTTCTTGTACTTGAAGTTGGCGATTGGGATAGTGACTGTGGTCCACTTGCCGCCTGTGTCGTAGGAACCAGAACTGCTCCATGGTGTCCAAAGGGCGCGTGGGTAGTCGGTGCCATTGAAGAAGGTGTTGTTGGCAGTGAGAAGTGTCACTTGGGCGTCGCCAGAGAAAATCACCTGCATGGAGAGGTTGGTCCATGGGTTGGAAGAGGGAATATTGACCTCGAACTTAAGGGCCATGTTGGCGAAGTCGGCGAAGCTGACAAGGTCGGAGAGGCGTGAGTTGACACCAGTGAATGTGCCGTCCCAGTCGCCGGGCCAGTACTCGAAAGAGAGGTTGCTGTCGGCCCATGTGCTGTTCTCCACGTCGCAGTCGCCCAGCATGAGGTAGCTGCCGTCGAGTGAGTTCTCGTCGTTGAGGATCTGCTGTGCATGCCAACCGTGGTTGGTCAGCCCAGTAGAAGCTTCGCCTGCATCGCCGGTGCCGAAGTCGTTGAAGAGCATGCCATTGGTGTCGCGGTAGTTGAACTTGGCCTTCTTCTTGCCATAGACGGTGGTGATTTCAATGGGTCCCTCGCTCAGTCCTTGCGGAATGGTGAAGGTGAGGTGGCTCATGTCGAACTCGTCGATGGCTACATTCTTTCCGCTGATGGAGAGGGAGAGCGGTGTGTTGGGGTCATCTACGAAGTAGTTGCCGTAGATGGTGGCCTGCTCACCGGCTTTTGCCCACTCGTTGCTCATGTTGTTGATTGATGGTCCGGGCACCAGCACTTGGAAGTCGTAGGTGGTGGTGTCGTTGGAGTTGTTGACCATGAAGATCTTGTTGAACACCTCGCCTGGAATCTGGCTGGGGATGGTCACGATCATCGTGTTGTCTGTGATCAGACTGGGGATGAGTTTGGCTTCCTGGTCGTTGAAGAACATGTGTGTGATACTTCTCAGGTTCTCACCCACGATGCAGATGGTGTTGTCCATGTAGGCACCAGTGAGGAGGGAGTCGGTAGCGTCGGCACCCACTGAGCGTATGTAGCGGATGGTGGGATTGCCACCACTTATCTTATACTTGTCGGGCTCATCTTCACAACTGGTGAACACTGCAGCCGTGAGAGTCAGTGCCGACAACAAGAAAAGTCTGTTGAATAATCTATTCATGATTGATCGTATGTTTTGTTGATGATTAATACTGATAGGTCTCTCTTACGTCCACGTGGATGGCTTCTTCCAGCAGATGTGGGTTGAAGGTGAGGTCTTCCATCGGGAATGGAATCGTAAAGCTGTTTTCGTTCACGTTTGGAACTGGTGTCTGGTTGTCGTAAGTGGTGGTTTGTTCTTTACCTTTATCGTCTTTGTTGACCAGCAGCCACTGACCTGTCTCATAGTAGTTCTTGAAGGTCAGGTTGAGGTTCCAGTAGGGGTTGCGGCGCTGTGCCTTGATCTCGGAGATGGCTCTGCTGGGGTTGTAGTACGACAAGCGTACGAAATCATACCAGCGGTCGCCTTCGCAAGCGAGCTCCAGACGGCGCTCCTTCCAAATCTTGTCGAAGGTGAGCGAAGTCTCTGTGTTGGCGTTGGGGATAGCGCGCTGATGTACGTCGTTGTATGCCTTGAGGGCTGCGGGGTCGTTTCCTTGTCCCAGCAGTACCTTTGCCTCGGCGAAGATCAGATAGACGTCGGCGAGACGGAGCAGAGGAGTGCAGAGCGAACTGGCCATACGGGCGGCAGATGTGCCGGTAGCTGCGAGGTGGTCGGCGTTGTTGCCGTAGAGGTGCTTCACCACGTTGCAACCAGTGGCTGAGCGGTGCTCGCCCCAAGCGGCTTCATTGTATTTCTTGTCGTACTCAAAGCGCATGTAGTCGAGACCACCCTTGTCGCGCCAGAGGTAAGGTACGATATCACCAACAGTCATCATCGTGGCCTTGCGGCGGGTATCAACATCAGGACGGGTTGAGGGGTCGTCGAGCACATTGAAGCCGAAGGCATCCTGGAGGTCCACGGATGGGCCACCCCATTCACCCCAGACGTCACCGTATTCGTCCATACCGGTCAGACCGAGGTCGGACTGGAAAGAGTTCTGTGAGGTCCACTGTGAGCTCACCACCCAGCGCCAGGCAATCATGTTCTCAGGCGAATTGTTGCCTTCGAGCGTGAAGCAGTCGGCGTAGTTCTTCTCCAGTTCGCGTCCGCTGTTGTCGATCACGTCCTTGGCATATTTGGCGGCATTCTCCAGGTCGCTGCTGTTGAGCGAACCAGTGACACCTGCCTTGGTCAGATAGACCTTGGCCAGCAAAGCCTTGGCGCAGTATTTGTCGAGGCGTCCTGTGGTGCACTGCTCGGGCAGCAATTCGATGGCCTTCTCCAAAGTCATGACAATATACTCATAGACATCGGCTTTCTGCACTTTGGGCTGGTCGTTGTAGCTGCCTTCCTCAATCATGGCTGTATTGTCGTGTACGATGGGCACATCGCCGAAAGTGCGTACGAGATAGAAATAAGCCATGGCTTTCCAAAGGAGGCATTCGCCCATGGTCTGGTTCTTGACGGCCTCAGAAGCACCACCGCCCTCGATGTACTTGCGTACGAGGTTGGAGTGTCCGTTCACTGCCCACAACGAGTACGACATGTTGCGCAGATCGACGTCGTTGGAGTTGAGCGAGAAATTGAGGTAGGGGCTTCCTCCCCAGTAGTAGTTACCCGACAACACCTCACCTACCTTGAAGAATCCACGCTGGAAGTCGTACCAGGGAGAGTTGTACAGATAGTCAACGGCGGCGATGCATTCAGCATCAGTCCTGTAGTATCCGTCTGCCACGTAGTTGTCTTCTGTCGGGCGGTCCAGGAAATCATCGCAGGATGTCAGTCCCAGTCCCAATGCAGACGCGGCCAGAAATATTATGATCTTATTGATTTTCATGTTGTTTGTCTCCTATAGTTTAGAATGATAAGTTCACACCGAATGTGCAAGTGAAAGGTGAGGGATAACGTCCGTTGTCAAGACCGAACACATAACCGCGTGCGTCAGTGGTTGAAGCACCGATTTCAGGGTCGTAACCCTTATACTTGGTGAGGGTCACCACGTTCTGCAGGTTGCAGTAAACGCGCAGGTTCTCCAGGTAGAGCTTGCTGATGATGCTCTTGGGGAAGGTGTAGCCCAGAGAGATGTTCTTCAGACGTACGTAAGAACCATCTTCCACATAGCGGCTTGAGATGTTCTGGTTGTAGGTGTTGCCGATGGCCACGCGAGGTACATCTGTGCCTGGATTGGTGACATAGACATTGGTGATGTCGTTGTACCAAACTGTTCCGTCCTCATATACCTTGTTGGGGTCGATGGCTGCCAGATGGGCGCGGTCTTCAATCTGCTCGTTGATCTGGTTGTTCCATACACTGGTCATTGAGGTCAGAGGAATAGATGTGTAGTTCATCACCTTGTTGCCTACAGAACCGTTGATGAAGATAGAGAGGTCGAAACCTTTATATCTGAAGGTGTTGGTGAAACCGAAAGTGAACTTAGGCAGTGGTGAACCGATATTGGTCTTGTCGTTCTGGTCGATGATACCGTCTTTGTTGACATCCTTGAACTTCAGGTCGCCAGGCCAAACGGTGTTGTTCTTGCTGTACTTGGTGGGATCGGTCACGTGGCTCCATGAACCGTCTTCGTTATGGATGGAAGACTGGCTGTAGAGTGTGTTGACTGGTGATGCAAGAATGTCGTCGAAGTCCTTATATACACCCTCCACCTCATATCCGTAGAAGTCGTACATGGGGCGTCCGATCATAGAGCGCGAAACCACGTCGTCCCACTGTCCGTAACCGATGATGGCGGCTGATGTGGTGCCTTGCAGCGACACGAGTTTGTTTCTGTTGAAGGAGAACTGCAGGTCGGTGTCCCAGCTGAAGTCCTTAGTCACAATAGGAGTTGCCTTGATCTCAATCTCAAGACCAGTGTTGCGCATGGTGCCATAGTTGCCGGAGGGGGCGGTGAGGGCTGAAGACTCATTACCCTGGGTGCCAAGATAAGAAGGCAACTGCATGATCATCAGCATGTCTTTGGATTCCTTGCGGTACCAGTCAACAATGAGGTTGACGCGGTTGTTGAAGAATCCGAGGTCGAGACCGAGGTCCCACTGTTGCTGTGTCTCCCACTGGATAGATGGGTTGGACAGACCTGTAGGACGGTATGACTGTCCGAGTGCTGAAGGCATCACGCCAAGTGCAACACCCCATTTGTAACCACCGATGTTGGCGTTACCTGTCTGTCCCCATCCCACACGGAGCTTACCGTTGGAGAGGAAATCCTCTGCCCACGACTTGATGAACTTCTCGTTGGAGAAACGCCAGCTGGCTGCAAGTGAGTGGAAGCCTGCCCAGCGGTTGTTGGGACCGAAGTTGGAGGAACCATCATAACGGAAGGTGTAGGTAGCGTAGTAGCGGTCGTCGTAGTTGTAAGTCTCACGAGTGAACCAAGATGCCATGGAGGCTGAGCCGAAACCAGAAGTGAAGTCGCGGTCGGCCTTCTCTGCGAGCTGTGGGTTCTGCACGTCGTTGCGTGGCAGGTTCTGACCTGTGATTCCGAGGTACTTCCAAGTCGATTCCCAGCACTCCTGTCCGAGCATGGCGGTGAAGCGGTGGAGTCCGATCTCACCTGTGTAGGTCAGGTAGTTCTTCAACTGCCAGTACTTGTTGGTATTGTGCTGCCAGTGGTCTTGGTTGGCAGGTTTCTTCCATCCACCCAGGTCAACGGAAGGCTCCCATGTCTCAGCGTCTGACTCAGAGAAGTCGTAGCCGATTTCAGCGTGCCATACCAGGTTCTTGATAGGAGTGACCTCTGCGAAGATGTTACCTGTGAGCTTGCGGCGCTCCAGGGTGTAAGAGTTCATGTTGGCCAATGCCACGGGGTTGGGGTTGGTGTAGCCTTCACGTACCTCTGCATAGTAGTTGCCGAACACGTCGTAGATAGGAATGTCGGGCAGAGTGGTCAGTGAGTAAGTGATGATACCCTCGGTACCGTCGGCTTTCTTCAGGTCGTCCTTGGTGTTGGCGAATGTGGTTGACATACCCAGTTTCAGCCAAGGCTTGAGCTGTGCGTCGAGGTTGGAGCGTACAGAGTAGCGGTTGAACTCTGAACCGATGATGGTACCTTCCTGGTTCATGAAGTTACCGGAAACATAGTATTGTATGTTGTCGGATCCTCCCTGTGCCGAGAACTGGTGCGAGTGCTGCAGAGCAGTCTGGAAGACTGCATCCTGCCAGTTGGTACCCTTTCCGAGAATAGAGGAGTCCATATAGTTCTTGTTGGCCTGGCTCTCCACAATCCATCCGTTGCTGACGAAGTCCTGGTAGTAGTCGGCGTACTCGCGCAGGTTCATCATGTCGAGGCGCTTGGCCTGGCGGTTGATGGAGAACGAGCCGTCGTAGTTGAACTTAGCCATACCGGCTTTACCGCGGCGAGTGGTGATGAGGATCACACCGTTGGCACCTTGTGCACCGTAGATGGCGGTGGCGGAGGCGTCCTTCAGGATTTCCATCGACACGATGTCGGCGGGGTTGAGGGTTGACAATGGAGATACGGTTGACACCTTACCATTGCCCAGACGGTCGCCAAGACCCAGTCCGGCACCCGATTGTTCGCTGCCCTGGAAGATCACACCATCGACCACATAGAGGGGCTCTTGGTTGGCGTTGATGGATCCGATACCACGCACGCGAATTGAGGATGAAGAACCTGGAGCACCAGAAGTGGTGACGGCTGTCACACCTGTGGCGCGTCCTTGCAATGACTGGTCGATGTTGGTGATGACCGAACCTTTCAGCGCTTCCTCACCGATGGTGATGGAAGAACCCGAAAGGTCGCTTCTCTTCATAGTACCGTAACCTACCACTACCACTTCGTCAACCAGTTTCGAGTCTTCGCGCATTTTAACGTTCAATGCGCCTGCCTTCGTAACCTTCTGCGAGAAGGTGGTGTAGCCCACGTAAGAGAACTCCAAGGTGCTCCCTACAGGAACGGAAAGCTTGTAATTACCCTCAATGTCGGTGGTTGTACCTGTTCCAGTACCTGCTACCTTCACTGTGGCGTAAATGATTTCCTCGCCTGTAACGGCATCTGTCACTTTACCATAGACGTCCACGTTCTGAGCCCTGAGCCCGAGCGGAACGCACAGCATCATGAGTACGATGAATATGCTTTTGGCACATCCAAAGTTCAAGTTAGATAGGATTTTTTTCATAAAACATTTATTTAGTTTTAAACAAATAGATAGTATTCCTAAGTTAACTGAAGAAATTAAGTAGATAGTTTTAGAACTAATGTTAAGTTTTCATGGCAAATTTAATTGTTTTTTTCTTTTCGCAATAAAATTTTCACAATAGATTTTGACATTTTCTCAAAAAAAACAATTTATTGCAACGATTGGTTAAAATACAATCATAGAAAAGGGGGTATGATTGGCAATCGTATCAGTGAAATCCGTTTTGGCGCATTGAAATAATGCTGAGCGCAGTGGTATGTTTTTTTTCAGGCGTGTGGTTTTTCGTCCTTTTTTTGTGAAAAAACCTCTTTTTTTTGATGTTGAAATCCGATAAAAAGTATAACTTTGCAGATTAGAGCATTCATCAATTAAAGCATATTATTATGAGCGAAATCGATTGGTCTAAATTGGGTTTTGGATATCACAAGACCGACTACAACGTGCGCTGCTACTACCGCGACGGCGCATGGGGAGAAATAGAAGTTTGTTCGGAGGAAACCATTCCTCTTCACATGGCAGCCACCTGCCTGCACTATGGACAGGAGGCTTTTGAAGGCTTGAAGGCCTATCGTTGCCCCGACGGCAAGGTAAGGGTGTTTCGCATGGACGAGAACGCCAAGCGCCTGCAGAGCACATGCGACGGCATTCTCATGCCACAGTTGCCTCAAGAACGTTTTGAAGAGATGGTGAAGAAAGTGGTGCGACTGAACGAGCGTTTCATTCCTCCCTATGAGAGCGGAGCCACACTTTATATCCGTCCGCTGCTGATTGGCACAAGCGCCCAGGTTGGCGTGCATCCTGCCTCGGAGTACCTTTTTATTATCTTCGTCACTCCAGTAGGTCCTTACTTCAAGGGAGGCTTCTCCACCAATCCCTACGTGATTATCCGCGAGTTCGACCGTTCGGCACCCCTGGGTACAGGTATATATAAGGTGGGAGGAAACTATGCAGCCAGTCTGCGCGCCAACAAGTTGGCCCACGACCTTGGCTACAGTTGTGAGTTCTATCTCGACGCCAAGGAGAAGAAGTATATGGACGAGTGCGGCGCTGCCAACTTCTTCGGCATCAAGAACAACACCTATGTCACACCCAAGAGCACTTCCATTCTGCCATCCATCACCAACAAGAGCTTGATGCAGTTGGCTGAGGACATCGGTATGAAGGTGGAACGCCGACAGATTCCAGAGGAAGAGCTGGCAACCTTTGAGGAGGCTGGTGCTTGTGGCACTGCCGCCGTCATCAGTCCGATCGAGAAGATCGACGACTTGGAAGAGAAGAAGACCTTTGTCTTCTCCAAGGACGGCAAGCCTGGTCCTGTATGCACCCGTCTGTACAACCTGTTGCGTGGTATCCAGTATGGCACTGAGCCCGATGTTCATGGATGGACCACAGTGGTCATCGAGTAGGCTGACGGCAGCATGAGCAAGAACAAACTGGCGAAGTTTGCCGACATGGCGCGCTATCCCAACGTGGTGGAGTGCCCTTACGGACAGCTCAAGGACGAGGGATTCCCGCTGCGTGGCAAATGGCATTCCGAATTTTTCAAAAACGACAACCCGATAGTGTTGGAGCTGGGCTGCGGCCGCGGTGAATACACTGTCGGGTTGGCTCGGTGTCATGCCGACGTGAATTTCATCGGTGTTGATATCAAGGGAGCGCGTATGTGGAGTGGTGCTACCAAAGCCCTGGAGGAGAATCTGCAGAACGTGGCTTTCCTGCGTACCAATATCGAGTTGATCGACCACATGTTCGCACCCGATGAGGTCAGCGAGATTTGGCTGACTTTCAGCGACCCTCAGATGAAGAATCCCCGCAAGCGTCTCACCTCCACCTACTTCATGGAACGGTATCGCCGTTTCCTGATTGACGGAGGACTCGTTCATCTGAAGACCGACAGCAATTTCCTCGCCACCTACACGAAATATATGGTGGAGAAGAATGGCCTGCCCGTTGATATCATCACCTTTGACCTTTATGGCGAGCCTAATGATGAACAGGAAGCCAAGGCCATCCACACCTATTATGAGGATATGTGGTTGGAACGAGGTCTGTCGATCAAGTATATGAGGTTTCATCTGCCCCATGGCGTGGCCTTGGCTGAACCCGATGTGGAGATTCCCACCGATGGCTACCGTTCCTACCACCATGAGGTGAGAAGTACAAGAAAAACCAGTAAATGATAGAATGACACTTTATCCAAAACTGATAACCGATGCCCTTGCCACGGTGCGTTATCCCGGAACGGGAAAGAACCTCGTGGAGAGCGACATGATAGAGGACGACATCCGCATCGATGGCATGAAGGTGAGTTTCTCAATCATTTTCGCGAAGAAAACTGATCCTTTCCGCAAGTCCATCCTCAAGGCCGCTGAAGCCGCCATCCATGCCTATGTCAGTGAAGACGTGCAGGTGACTATCGGAGAGAAATACAGGACTGAGTTGCCACCCGACCCCGATAAGTTGTTGTCGGGAGTGAAAAACATCATTGCCGTGTCGAGCGGCAAGGGTGGAGTAGGTAAATCTACAGTTGCCGCCAATCTTGCCATTGGCTTGGTGAGGTTGGGCTACCGTGTGGGTTTGCTCGACACCGACATCTTCGGACCTTCCCTGCCCAAGATGTTCAGTGTGGAGGATGCCCAGCCCTACGCACAAAACATCGATGGACGCGACATGATCCTGCCTATTGAGAAATACGGAGTGAAACTCATGTCGATCGGATTCTTCATCAATCCCAACGAAGCCGCCCTCTGGCGTGGTGCCATGGCTTGCAATGCCTTGAAGCAGTTCATCTCGGAAGTGGCGTGGGGCGAACTTGACTATCTGGTGCTCGACACACCTCCCGGCACCAGCGACATCCATCTGACTCTGTTGCAGACTTTGGCCATCACCGGTGCGGTGATTGTCAGCACTCCCCAGCAAGTGGCACTGGCCGATGCGAGGAAGGGTATCAACATGTATATGAACGAGAAGGTCAACGTGCCGATCCTTGGTCTGGTGGAGAATATGGCGTGGTTCACTCCTGCCCAGCATCCAGAAGAAAAGTATTACATCTTCGGCAATGGTGGATGCAAACAGTTGGCTGATGAGATGGGAGTGCCCCTTCTTGGGCAGATTCCTCTTGTGCAGGACGTTTGCGAAAGCGGTGATGCCGGCGAGCCATCTGTGGTCAATCCCGCCACCCCTTCAGGCAACGCCTTCCTTCAGTTGGCTGCCAAAGTAGTGACACAGGTTGACAAGCGCAACATGCAGATGCCGCGCACCCAACGAGTGAAAACGGAGAAATGATTAGTTTGCCAGCGGGCGGTCGCCCAGACGAAGGGCGATCTTCTGCTGTATTTCCTTGAGCACCTTATATTGCTCCATGATTTCGGTGCATCGGTCGGTATCGCTCAGCACCTCCTTGTCGCGGAGCATTTGATGGAGCTGGTTGAGGCGGTCGTCAACCACATTGATTTTGTAGTCGAGTATCAGGTGCCCGAGCAGTGGCCCGATATTCGACTCTTCTTTTGGTATTTTCTCGTCTTCGGTGAACATCTTGCTCAACTGATACTGGTCGTTGAGCATGTCGGCGGCAATCACGCTGACATTCAAGTCGGGGCTGGACAAGAAGAAGCGTTTGGCGGAAAAGTCCAGGTCCTGGCTGTGGACTTTGGCTTCCTCGAGCATCCGCTGGTAAATAGGATTGCGGAAGGTCAGTCCGTCTTCTTCCAATTCTGCGCTGACGAAATCCACGACCTGGATTTCCACATCCTGTCCGTCGCTGTCTTGGCAGAGGATGGAGCGTTCACCATATCTCACGACAATGGTCATGATCAGTTTCTCCACCTGCACGAATTTCAAGTCCTCCTTGCTTAGGTGACTGTCCTGTTGCGGTGAGGCCTGTGTGTATGTGACGGGTGTGGTCTGGTTGTTTGTGCTGAGGGACGGGACGGTGTTGGTGCTTGTCGTGGTGGAAGTGGTCTGGGGTGAGGTCTGGATGCCTCCTGTGTTGGCCTCTTGTGGGGTTCCCGTTGGCACATCATCTCCCTCATGCGGGGGAAAGTCCTCGAAAGGAGGCATATCCTCTGGCGGCAGTCCTGGTGGAGGCGTCTGCTGTGTAGTCTGGGTGTTTGGATCTTGTGTTCCTGAGTTGGCAGCACCTTTCCATTTCTGTTGTTGCTCCAACCTTTCGGCGCGGGCTTGTTCCTGTTCCCGCTCCTTGAGCATCTTTTCGCGGTTGGCTTTGCGCTGTTGGTAAGTTGCGTTGGTGATGGTTTGTTCGGGTATGCCGAGCATGCTGCTGCATTCATGGATATACACCGACCGCGTGATTTCCTCAGGTATCAAGGCTATGCTGCTGACGATGTCCTTGATCATGGTGGAACGTTTGTAGGGATCGTTCTCCGAGTCTTTCTGCAGCACCTTGGTCTTGAACTTGATGAAGTCTTCCTGGTGTTCCTCAATGTACTGGCGGAATTCTGTAGCATTGTGTTTCCGAGCAAAACTGTCGGGGTCGTCGCCATCGGGCAGCAAAAGGATTTTCACATTCATCCCACCGGCAAGAAACATATCGGTGCCGCGCATGGCAGCGTGTATGCCGGCGTCGTCGCCGTCGTAGAGCAGGGTGATGTTCTGGGTGAACCTGTGTAGTAGTCTGACTTGTGCCTCGTTGAGCGCTGTGCCCGAGTTGGCCACCACATTCTCTATGCCGCACTGGTGCATCGACAGGACATCGGTATAGCCTTCCACCATATACACCCGGTCTTCCTTGGCAATGGCCTTCTTGGCTTGGAAGATGCCGTATAGTTCGTTGGACTTGTGGAAAATCTCTGAATCGTTGGAGTTGACGTATTTCTGGCTTACCCCTTTTGTCCGTGAGTCAAGCACGCGTCCGCCAAAAGCGCAGATTTTTCCGCTGACATTGAACCATGGGAACATGGCCCGTCCACGGAACTTGTCGCGCACCTTGCCATCGTCTGTCTTGTAGCAGAGACTGGTGCGGAAGAGGAAATCCTCCTTGAATCCTTTGCTGATGGCCTCTTGGTAGAGTGCGTTGGGATGGTATTGCTGGTCGAGGCTGAATCCGAGCCGGAATTTCTCAATGATGTCGTCGCGGAAGCCTCGTGAACGGAAATAGGCAAGTCCTATGGCCCTTCCGTCGTTGTCGCGAAGCAGGATGTTGTGGAAATACTGGCTGGCCCATTCGTTGAGCACGAACATGCTTTCACGGTCATTCTGCTGGGCACGTTCCTCATTGCTCAACTCCTTTTCCTTCACTTCGATGCCGTATCGCTTGGCGAGCATCTTCAGTGCGTCTATATATCCAATCTGCTCCATCTCCATGAGGAAGTGGACGACGTTGCCTCCTTTCCCGCAACTGAAGCACTTGCACACCCCACGGGTGGGGGATACGGAGAACGAAGGTGTCTTGTCGTCGTGGAATGGACACAGTCCTTTGTAGCTGGTGCCAGCTCGTCGGAGTGTGACATAGTCCGACACCACGTCCACAATGTTGGACGCGTCGAGAATACGGTCGATGGTCAGTTGGTCTATCATGGTTGCTTGCCTTTCTTTTTCATGCCCTCATGCCAAGGGCTTTCAAGGTCAGTTCTTGATCAGTCGGAAGAACTCCTTGCGGTTCTCGGGGTCTTCAAAATCTCCGGAGAAGTCGAATGTGGTGGTGATGGCTCCTTGTTTCTGCACGCCACGCATCTGCATGCACAGATGTTGAGCTTCGAGCAATACCATCACACCTTTGGGCTGCATCACGTCTTGTATGCACTGCCTGATTTGGTTGGTGAGTCTTTCCTGCACTTGCAGGCGGTGTGAATAGATATCCACCACACGGGCAATCTTGCTGATGCCTGTGATGTATCCATTGGGAATATAGGCCACATGTGCTTTTCCGAAGAACGGCATCATGTGGTGCTCGCAAAGTGAGTAGAAGTCGATGTCCTTGACCACCACCATTTGGGAATAGTCTTCTTTGAAGATGGCCGACTTGACCACTTCTTCGGGGTCCATGTCGTATCCGCAAGTGAGGAAGTGCATGGCTTTGGCCACTCGGATCGGCGTTTTTTCCAGCCCTTCGCGGCTGACGTCTTCACCCAGTACCTTAAGTTGGTAACTCACGCATTCCTCCAGCTTCTCCAGTTTCACATCCAGTTTCTTATTTTCATCCATTGTTTGAGAACGCTTTATTTGGGATATACAAGAATCTCGCTTTTCACCACCATTGCTCCTTCGACTTTGGCTTTGCGGAGCTTAGCCAAGTAGTCGGCAGCCTCCTTGCGCTCGCGGAAATCGCCAACGCGACAACGCCAGTGGGGAGACTCGAAGGTGGTGTAGGCCTGCAGTTCGGGGAACATGCTGGTGACGCGGCTACCAGCTCGTATGGCCTTGGTCTGGTCTGATCGCTGGCTGCCTCCCCAATAGACTTGGATCCTGTAGCCCTTGACTTTCATTCTTCGTCCTTCGGTGATGGCGCCCATTCCTTCCACTTTCGTGTTTTCCTTGGGTTCTTCCACCTTGACCACCTCGGGATAGACATCAATGTCGTTGTTGATGATGTCAGACAGTCTTGGGTCCTGTATCACCGTCACCTTGCCCTGTCCTGCTTTCTGGCTTTGTAGCTCAGGCATGAATTTCTGCTGAGCCGACATCTGTGTGGCCATCAGGCACGACATGGCGATGAACAATAGTTTTCTCATATTGTGTAACTGTAGGTTGTTTTTGTTTCCCTTAGCTGGTGTGCCGGCAACGGTCTTGTTCGTCGTTGCCGGCTCACCTTGTTTAGAGATGTTCTCCGTAGAGAATGATTTTACTTCCAAGCATCGATAATGCCCTTGAAGTCAGCGCACTTGAGAGAAGCGCCACCAATCAGGCCACCGTCGATGTCGGGTTTTGCGAAGAGTTCGGGAGCGTTGGATGCCTTGCATGAACCGCCGTAGAGGATAGAAGTGGCATCGGCCACCTCAGCGCCATACTTCTCGCAGATCACTGAGCGGATGTAAGCGTGGATTTCCTCTGCCTGCTCGGCTGTAGCAGTCTTGCCTGTGCCGATAGCCCAGATGGGTTCGTAGGCGATGATAATCTTAGAGAAGTCCTCAGCAGAGAGGTTGAACACTGAGCCTTCGAGTTCAGCTTTCACCACTTCGTTCTGCTTGTTGGCCTCACGCTCTTCCAGGCTCTCGCCAATGCAGAAGATGACCTTCAGACCGTTGGCCAGTGCCAGAAGCACCTTCTCCTTGAGGATCTCAGGTGTTTCCTTGTAGTATTCACGACGCTCGGAGTGACCGAGAATGACGTACTGCGCTCCAGTGGATTTCACCATCTCGGCGGAAACCTCGCCTGTGTAAGCGCCCTTCTCCTTGTCGGCGCAGTTCTCAGCGCCCAGACCGATGATGTTCTGGTCGATGACCTGAGCTACAGAAGCCAAGTGGATGAACGGGGTGCAGATGACCACGTCGCAGTTGGGTTTGTCAGCTGTCAATGCTTCATTGAGCTCCTTTGCCAGAGCCACGCCTTCCTGGAGGTTCTTGTTCATCTTCCAGTTGCCGGCTACGATTTTCTTTCTCATTTTTCCTTTGTTTTAGAGTTGTTCAACTTGTCGTTTATAGTGTTTACTTGATGTTCTTTGCCTATTTTCTTGGTTTTTTGGCGCATCACCCGGTAGAAAGCCCATCGAGCTGCAATGCGGTCGATGATGATGAGGCAGAGTAGCGGAACGAAAAACATCAGCACCAGTTTGGTGGTCTGCTTCTTCAGGTCGCGCTCGCCTTGCTCGTCCCATCCCGTTTCCTCAAGCGGCTTGTCGAGCTCTTCTTCGGTGGGCAGCACGTGGTCGCTCCATTTCATCACCACTTTGCCCCCGTGTAGCAGGATGAGTCCAGGGTTGGCTCTTACCATGTTCTTGAGTGTCGGTCCGTCGCCGAGACAGATGGGGTACTCGGCGCCTGTGTGGTCCACCCAGTGGCTGACATCGGCTGAGTCGGATGCTGTGAGCCCATAGAATCCATACCCGTGGGCCATGCTGTAGTCATAGATGTCGTTGATGCGGTCTGTGATGCCGTCGTCGGCTGTGGCCAGGTCGGGCGACACGAGCAAGAAGGTATATCCCTCGTCGTAGAGGATGTCGTCGGTCAGGTCCATGTCGTTGTCCACATCGTAGATGTAGAAATTGGTGATCTTGGCCTTGCCTCCTTCTTTCACCAGCTTGGATTGTGTCTCCACGTATTGCCATGTGGAGTCGGGATCTTCGTCCTCGTTGGCGTCGAGGGTGATGCGCTGCCCGTCTTTCTCATACACGATCTTCGACTCATAGACGGGTTGCTGGTCTTCAGGCACCTCCATGCCTTCCGGTATGCTTGCGCCGATATGGAAAGGGCGGTAATCCACCACCGGCAGGTACTTGATGCAGTGGTAGGAGAGGATCAACGCATAGATGATGGTGAAGAGCGAGAGAATCCACGATGTGTTGGAGGTAAGCAGCTTCACCTGCCACTGCCATTTCCATGCCACGATGGCAGTCAGGACCAGCAGGACGAGGTTCTTGAGGAATGTCTGCAAATTGGTCAGCACCACAGCGTCGCCAAAACAGCCGCAGTCCTCCACAGGGTTGAAGGCCAGGATGTAGGCGGTCAGCAGAGTCATGACGATGATGAATGCCAGCGCCAGTCGTGAGGTCTTTCGCATCCCGATGCCGAACACCAGATAGACGCCCAAAGTAAACTCCAGGACTCCTAATGCCACAGCGGCAAGCACGACGATATCGTGAGGGATGGGGAGGTTCCATGCCGTCAGGTATTCCTGTAGCTTATCTACCGTGCCTATGGGGTCGTTGAGTTTCACTGCTCCCGAGAACACCAGTGTGACGGCGAGGATGAACCTTGCCACGTTGGTCAAGAGCACCGCTATGCCCTGCCATTTCTGGTGAAACAGTTGGGAGAGTGCTTTCATTTCTCAGCCTTCTTTGCTTCCTCGGCTTCGTCAAGGCGTATGAGTCCGAAGACGGCGTAGTTGATCATGTCGAGGTAGTTGGCGTCGATGCCTTCCGACACCAGTGTGCGTCCGTCGTTGCCTTCAATCTGCTTGGTGCGGTTGAGCTTGGTGAGAATGAAGTCGGTGTAGGAGCTGATGCGCATGGATCGCCAGGCTTCGTTGTAGTCGTGGTTTTTCTTGAGCATCAGTTCGAGGGCCTGGCTGGCGTAGAGGTCGTAGAGCTCCATGGCCCGCTGGTTGTCGATGTCTTCGGTGTCGGCATATCCCAAGGCAAGTTGGATGAGTCCAACGATGCCGTAGTTGACGATGCCCATGAACTCTGGATAGATGCCTTCGCCCACCATCGACACACCCGTCACCTCAAGGCTTCGTATGCGCTTGGCCTTGATGAGGATTTGGTCGGTCACCGAGGATGGTCTCAGTATGCGCCATGATGCGCCGTAGTCGTGCAGCTTGTCGGCGAACACGCTTCGGCATTTGGCCATCACCTGCTGGAATTGTTCGTTTGTTCCCATATCATTATGGTGCCAATAGGCTGTTTTAGTCCTAAACTTCCTGCAAAGTTACGAATTTATTTTCTTATGGCATCAATAAAAGGTTTAAATACTGATAAAAAGTGACTATTCTGCGGTGCTATCACTTGCGATTCCACGGGGGTATCTTCTATATTACAAATGTGTAATTGCTTGATTGACAATAGGGACACGACGTGTCGTGTCCGCTATGATTCGGACGCGACACGTCGTGTCCCTACATGTGAACTGAATAGTTACAAAAAAAAGGTTGCCGTGGAAAGGTCAATAGTCGATGGTGTACATCAAATAATAGAGACTGTATTCGTCGGTCCAGTTCTGGTCGCGGCACAGCACAAAGTAGTATTCTTCGCTGTGCTTCTTCCACCCTCTGGGGGCATAGACGGTCTCTGTCATACCCTCGGCGTTGCGTGTGGTCTGCTTCAGGTATCCCATACGCGCCAGTTCCGTTTCAAGCAGGGGCACCATGTCGTGGTTGGCGAACACAAGCTCGGCCTGGAGGCAGTCTGTGTTTTTGATGGTCAGTCCCAAAGCATGAGGACCTTTTTTCATCCAGCTGAGGTTGGCGTACTGGAGGTCGCGGCCCCAAGCTTCCCAACTCCATGAACTTTCGTCATTTTCCTCTTGCTCTTGCAGTAGTCGCATTCCTTCTTTGCCGGATAACTTCCGTTGCATGGCCTTGTCGCACCAGTTGCTGAAAATCTCGAGCATGTCGTGGACGGTGATTTCCGCATTTTCAACCTCTGCATATTCCACTGGAGCAATGGCTTTAGCCTCTCGCAAAAAAGCATTGCCGAAGGCGAATTCCACCGAGTTGTTTCTCAGGCTGGAATAGGAGTAGTTGGGTTCAAAGTCGCCGCATAGGTTTTCGGTAAGAATCTGGGCGCATTCATTGTCGATAGCGTTGACCTTGTAGCTGCGTTCTTCCTGAATGTACCACACGCCAGGTTCAATGCGTTTCAGCCCCAGTTTGTCAACAGCTTTTTGGGTGTAACGGTTGGCTTGAATCATCTTCTCAGGGTTGCTGAGGTCGAAGAGTTGGTCGTGGCCTGGTGTCTCCGTCTGCATCATCCATACTTTGTGGATGGTGGGCTGGGCGTAAGAAATCAATGCGATTTGCGCTATGGCCAAAGTGATGATGAATCTGAATGCTCTCTTCATAATGATAATTGTTTGTTTGTTTAATAAATTACCCTTTCTCTATCCTGCATGTGTGCAGTTTTGTCTTTCGGTCGTAGTTGATGCCTACGAGTAGCAGGTTGCCGGCATACTCCTCCAGTTTGGCGGGATACTGCTTGCGGTGTATCTGGCTGATGGCGGAGTCGGCGTCCTGGTTGACCTTCAATTCGAGGATGATGGCAGGGGAATCCACATGCTTGCGAGGAATCAGCACGATGTCGGCAAATCCCTTGCCGCTGGCCAGCTCTCGGTGCATCACGTAGTCGTTCTTGGCATAGTAGTAGGCGATGGAGAGCACACATG
>CAMOWU010000019.1 GCA_946628545.1 uncultured Bacteroides sp.
GCTGCGGAATATTCGCGTTCTTTCAATTACGACCGCTACACTAAAGAATATGTTGATCTCTACAGAAAGTTGTTAGGCCTTCCCACACTCGATCAACAGTGATGCTGTCGTAAACCTGTTGGCGCGTCATGGTCTGAAGTTCGCTGCCGGTGAGAAAATCCGTGGCAGCGACTGCCTTTTGCATCGGATTGTCGGTCGGGATCCATGTGGCTTTGTTGGCTGATGGCGAACAGATGACGAAAGAAGGAGTGCCAACTGCCTCGGCGATATGCCGGGCTCCTCCCTCGTTGCCGAAATAGAGGGTGCAAAGCGAGAGCATGGCGGCTAATTTGCGCATACTGGGAGCATCGATGTTGATGAAGATGTTCTTGTTGCCTACCGCCTCATAGATGCGCCTTGCATTGTCGGCTTCCTTTCCAGGTGCGAAGTTGAAGACCACCTGTAGATTCGGCCATTGCTGACAAATGCGCTGGATGGTCTCTATCATGAAGGCTTCCTTCCAGGTCTTGTCTTCCAGTTTGGCAGTGACACCCACCAACATCACCGGTCTGGCGAAATCCACACCTTGCGATACCATGTAATCTCTGAACTCCTGCTTTTCCTCATCCGTGATGGCAAGGCTCAGCCGACGCACCCGTTGCAGTGGTGCCAAGTCGCTCAAAGGTTCCAAAAGCCTTAAATTGTGATCGACCATACTCTCTGTAGGTTGGGCTCCTGCAAACCTGTGGTTGAGGATGAAGCGTGAGTAAGGCTTTTCAATGCCTATCCGGTATTTCGTGCCGAGTGAGAAGAGCGGGAAAAGCAGTGTGTTCATGGTTGACCGCATATCGATGATCACGTCGTAGTGGGTCTGATGGACAATCTGCCACACCTTGCGCATGTAAGTCATCGACTGGTGTCTTTCCTCATTGGTGAATGTGATAATGCGGTCGATGGCGGGATGGTGTGCAAAGAGTGGAGCGATGCGGTCGTTGAGCACAAAGTGGATCTGTGCATCAGGAAATGTAGCCCTGAGGCTTGAGAGCAATGGGGTGGCTACGATGGCGTCGCCCATCTGACGGAAACGGATGACGAGGATGTTCATTTGAATACGCGTGTATCGTTATAATCGTGGTAGGAAAGGTTGAAATCCACGTAGTCGTAGTTGTGGATGCGCCTCTTGTCCTCGGGTGGTATCTGCATGTAGTCGCCGAAGAGTGAGGTGAGGTATTCGTGCATCTTCTCCTGTCCCAGAACCTCATGTCCCTCAAAGAGTATTGGGGTGGGAGTACCAAAGATATCCTTGGTCACAGTGCCGCGTCCGTCGTTGTCGAACTCGCTGACGAGTCGGGCTTTGTCGTAGTCGTATGCGGTCTGCACCTTACGCATCAGCTGGTGGAGTTTGCGGTTGGAGAACACCTTTTGTATGAGGAGCGGCAACCACGATGTATAGTTGTGTCCTCGTTTGTAGGGGTCGCGGTTGTAGAGGTAGATCCATCGGTTGAGCATCCTGTAGAGGGTGATCTGGAGCTTCCGCATGAACTTGTGGTCCGACATGCCATCGAGTGGGAACACGTCGATATAGACTCCGCCAAGTTGGTTGAACCCCCATCGTTCGATGAGTGTGGTGCTGCCGTCGATGATCTTGGCGAACACACCCGCGTATTTGTCGTCATGTTCAGGGCAGACGATTTCAAAAGGTTTTTCCAACCAATCTTTGGCGTTCTTGATGAATATGTCGTAATCTGGACGAGGCATCACCACGTCGAGGTCATCGTCCCAAGGGATGAAACCCTTATGACGGACTGCTCCGAGTGCTGTGCCGTCGGAGATGTAGTATCTGATATTGTGTGCCCTGCACACTCTGTCAAGTTCAAGCAGGTTGCGCAGTGCGCGCATTTGCAGGTCGCGTGTCTGATAATTGGCCATGATATTGGTACGTTCTTATTGATTTTGGGTTGATTGATTCCATTTCTTCCAGTCGAAATCCCTATAGGGTTTGTGGAGGTCGAGGTAGTAGAATTTGTGTTGGCGTTGGTCGGCATCCTTGGGGATGGTCATGTAGTCGCCGTACATGTGGGAGAGATAGGCATCGGCCTTTTCCACACCCATAACTTCCTTTCCTTCGAAAAGAACAGGAGTTGGATTGCCGATGATTTCTTTATTTATAACTCCTTTGAAACCATCATCATATACGCATATATTAAAGTGATGCTTGAAGTCGTAGGCGCGAAGCAGACGACGAGTGAAACGCTGTGCGTATTGTTGTCCGATGACCTTGCGGCAGAAGAGGGGCAGCCAACTTGACGGTCCGTGACCATGGCGGTAGGGATCGCGATAGGCCATGTAGATGACTTTCTTCATCACGTCGTAACTCACCAGATGGAACCAGCGTATGAGTTTGTTGTCTGGAACTCCGTCAATGGGAAAGACGTCGATATAAATGCCGCCAAGATAGGGTAGGTGTGGGCGTTCGATGAGTGTGGTGCTGGCGTCCTGCACCTTGCCGAAGGGCAGTGGATAGTTGGGGTCGTTTTCCGCACACACGAATTCGTAGGGTTGTTCCAGCCATTCATTGGCATGGGCAATGAAGATTTCGTAGTCCTCACGTGGCATGGCGATGTCGAGGTCGTCGTCCCAGGGGATGAATCCCTTATGGCGCACGGCTCCGAGCATGGTACCGTCGTAGATATAGTAGCGGATTTGGTGTTCCCGACAGACTTTATCCACAGCCATCAGGTTGTTGAGTATCCTCAGTTGCAGTGTTCGTACGTCGTATGTGATCATGATGTTTCTTTTTCCCGAATTGATGTCTATGTTTTCAGTCCCGAATTTTAGAATTATCGAATTTTTTTGTTCATCCATCTCGAAGGCTTGCCTTTGTCTTTATTCTCAAATTCTCTAATTCGTGACAATAAAAACTTGATTAGTAGCGGATAGGGATCTGGATGCCTTCGTGGATGAGCGCTTCGCGGAGCGTCTGGAAGAAAGCCTCGATGTCGGGAGTGTCGATGGTGCCGAGAGAACAGAGACGGAAAGTGTTGGTCGTGCTGATCTTACCTGGATAGATGGTGAAACCATGTTCATAGCAATAGTCGTGGACACGTTCGAAATTCCAGTTGGGATCGTTGGGATAAAGCACACTCACCACAAGTCCCGACTGAATGTCCCTGCGGATGACATCCTTGAATCCCAGTTCATCCAGACCTTTGTGGATAGCCTCGAAGACACGACGATGACGAGCGAATTTGGCTTCCTCACCCACCTCGAAATATTCTTTCAAAGCCTGCCGTGTGGCATAGATGGTCTGAACGGGAGGCGTGAAGTGCATCTCACCCGTGCGTTCAAAGAAGTCGTACTGAAGATAGAGGTTGCAATAGTATGAACGCTTAGGATAATCCTTCGATTTGCGTATCTCCTCCTCATTGCCAATGATGAACGACAAACCTGTCATGGCCATCAGACCTTTCTGAGCCGATGCCATGCAGAAATCCACGTTGTCGGCCTCGATATCGAATGGAATCATGCCGAGCGAAGAGGTGGTATCGACCACAAAGATGGCTCCATGCTGGTGGGCCAAAGCACCAATCTCACGGATGGGATTGAGTACACCTGTTCCAGTTTCATGATGAGTGGTATAGACGAGAGCCACATCAGGGTTCGCATCAAGTGTCTGAGCGACAGCGTTCAGGTCTGCCTGTTCATAGACACTCGACTTCAGGTCGATATGAGGCAGTCCGTAATACTGGCAGATCTCCACAGCACGGGTGCTGTAAGCACCATTGTTGACAACAAGCACCTTCTTGCCTTCGGGTAGGAGTGAGTTGAGGCAGATGTCGATGTTGATTGTGCCAGAGCCACAGAAAAGCACCGATGTGTATTTGTCGGCAGGTGCATGCGCCACTTTCAAGAGGTCGGCACGAAGTGATTTCATCATCCCGGCAAATTCTTTCTCACGTGGACAGATGTCGGGTACAACTTGCGCCATCTTTACCGTATCGGTTGTGGTGGCTGGGCCTGGATTCAGCAGGATATTGCGTTTGATATTCATTGTTGCTTGGATTTTATAGATTGATAGACGCTATAGACGCTATAGATGCTATAGATGCTATAGACGCTATAGATGCTATAGATGCTATAGACGCTATAGACGCTATAGATGCTATAGATACTATAGATGCTATAGATATTTTTATAAGTAGGGGAGGATATGCTCTTCGGCGTAGGCAAGGTCGGCTGGGTCGTCAATCTCATACCATTTCAAGTCGTTGACTTTGAGCACATGGAGTGGTGTGTGGTGGCGCGAGATGTCCTCCAGTTCGAACTCATAGCCCAGTTTGGAGTGATCAGTCACCTTTTGCGCGTAGTCGCTGCACATCTCCTGGTAGAACCGGTAGCTGATCTTGTGGATACCCACCATCTCACCATAGACCACCACTTGGTCCTTATCGGTTGAACAACCTGAAAGCACCTTGTTGTCATCGACTTGGATATAATACTGATCTTGAAACTTGGTCACGGGTGTGACAAGCATGACATCGGGTTCAGGACAATCTTGTAGCGATGTGATGGCTTTCTTCTGGAACACGAGGTCGCTCTCCAGGAGCAGGAAGTCGTCATCGATGATGTCGCGGCAGTTCCATAGCGTAAACATGCTGTTGGTCTCGGCGTAGCGAGGACTGAAATGGCAAATGATCTGTGGGTAGCGATTGGCCAGTTGCTCATAAGCTTCGCGATGGTAGCCCGTGCCGATAATGATGCGCTCGACACCGCAGTCGATGAGTGTCTGTATGGATCGCTCAATCATTGAGTGATCACCCACTTTGATGAAACCTTTAGGTATGGTCTCGGTCATGTCGCCGAAGCGTGTACCCATGCCAGCAGCCATGATGACTGCAGTCTTGACTTTTCCTTGCATTCTTTATTTTTGTCTTTAATTTTATATAGAGGCTATAGAAGCTATAGATGCTATAGACGCTATAGACATTATGGAACTATAGAAACAATAGGAACTATTGGGCTTGGAGGGTTGCCATGAAGGCTTCTTTGTTCTGGATAGGAGTGGTTGTGGGGCGGCCCAGGTCGTCGCGCGACTGGATCTTCACTTTGAGTTCCAGAAGCAACGGTCCTTCCGCATGGTCGATCTCTGCCAAGGCTTGCAATATCTGTTCTTCGGTGCTGGCTGTCAAGACCTTGTTGTAGCCTGATGCCTTGGCGATGGCAGTGCAGTCGATGGCATAGCCGATGGTGGGTTGTCCACCAACACTCTCATGAGCTCCGTTGTTGAAAAGAACATGGACGAAGTTCTTAGGATGCATGCTCGCCACGATGCCGAGAGCACCTGTGTGCATGATGAAAGCCCCGTCGCCATCAAAGCAGAAGATGCGCCGTTCGGGTCGTTCCAGGGCGATGCCCAATGCGATGCTTGAGCTGTGTCCCATACTTCCCACTGTGAGGAAGTCATGTCCATGCCCTTCATGTCGGGCTTCACGGTACTCAAACAGTTCACGCGAGAGCTTACCTGTGGTAGAGACAATCATATCTGTTGGGCGAAGGTGATCGACCACCAACTTCATGGCTTCTTCTCGCGACAAGACATTGTGGTTGGCTACCTTGGTCTGCAACTTGTAGGGAGCGAAGAGGTTCTTGCGAATCACGATGGCGACAGGCACCTTTTCACTGATGGCGAATTTGATGAGTTCTGATATTTGTTGGTCTGCTTTCGCCTCATCGTCCTCCAGCACTGCATATCGGATGCCCATGGCTTCCAGCAGTGCAAGTGTCACCTTCCCTTGCTTCACGTGTTGGGGTTCGTCGTGAACACCTGGTTCGCCTCTCCATCCGATCATCAGCATCATCGGGATGCTATAGACGTCGGCATCGGCCAGTGAGAGTAGGGGGTTGACGGTGTTGCCCAGGCCAGAGTTCTGCATATAGACCAGTGCTGGATGACTGGTTGCGAGGTAATGACCGGCGGCCAATCCGATGGCGTTGCCCTCGTTGGCGGCAATGATGTGTCGGTGGCGGGGTGCGTTATCTGTGATATAGGCGCAGATGTTTTTCAGCAGCGAGTCTGGAACGCCTGTGAAAAAGTCTATCCCGTTGTCTTGTAGTGTCTTGTATATGTGTTCTACGTTCAGCATATAGTTGTGTTTTTTTTTATCCCGAATTTTCGAATTATCGAATGATTAGGACTTGAAAGCCCAGTCTCTATTTCGTGACAGAGTATGGCAAAATTCCTATTTGGTGCCTGGGATGAGTTCGAGGATTTGCTTGATGGGCATGCAGAGGTCGTTGGCGTCGCTGGAGCGATGGTTTTGGAGGATGCTCTCCGCCACCTTGACCATAGCGGGGTAAGCCGCACGCAACATGTGGTTGGCGTAGATGACGATGTTCACGCCCCACTGCTGGAGTTCCTCCTCACGGATATGGTTGTAGGTTGTAGGCACCACCACAATAGGCACGTATGGATGCACCTTGCGGAAACGCGTGCAGAACTCCTTGATGTCGTCACCCGTCTTGTCCTTGCTGTGTATCATGATGCCATCGGCACCTGCTTCCACATAGGCCAGGCAACGCTCCATGGCATCGTCGATGGACTTGCCTGCGATGATGCTCTCACATCGGGCGATAATCATGAAATCCTTAGTGACTTGGGCATCCTTACCCACACGGATCTTATGGCAGAATCCTTCGATGGTGTCTTGAGTCTGTATGGCATCGGTGCCGAAAAGTGAATTTTTCTTCAGACCCACTTTGTCTTCGATGATCACCGCAGATATGCCATTTCGTTCGAGCGTTCTCACGGTGAAAGCAAAGTGTTCGGGCTTTCCTCCTGTGTCGCCATCATATATGATGGGTTTGGTGGTGCATTCCAAGATGTTGGTCAGGTCCTGCATTCGAGTGGTGAGATCCACCGCCTCGATGTCGGGTTTACCTTTGCTCGTGGAGTCAGTGAGCGACGAACTCCACATACCGTCGAAGGAGTCCGTGTAAAGTCCGTTCTTCACCTCGATGTTCTCGCATATCAGTCCTGACAGTCCGTCGTGCACTTCAAGGATTCTCACTACTGGTTTGGAAGCGATGAGGCGGCGAAGTGTTTTCAGACGTACGTCGGGTGTGGTGCCTATGGCCTTGATCTCTTTGTCGAGACTGGATGAGTCTATCCCCTTGGTGTAGGGTATCTCCACCACTTTTCCTCCCCATTCCTCCATGGCCTCGATGGCTTGCAGACGCAGTTCCTGGTCGGGGCCTGTCTGCCAGTCGTCGCCGTGGATCATGAAGTCGGGTTTCAGTCTTCGCAAGTTGGGCGCATAGTTCCACTCGTCTTGTGGAACGACCTGGCTCACGCCTTTGATGTTCTCCACCACAGCCCTGCGTTGCTCGTATGTGAGGTAGGGCAAGCGCTTGTGGGCGGCAATAGCCTTGTCGGTGAACAGTCCGATGATGAGGTCGCCCAGTTTGGCTCCCTCTTGGATGATATTGATCAGTCCGGGATGCATGATGTCGGCAATCATGCCGAGATATACGGTCTTGCTCATTGTTCGAAGATTGGGATTCTTATATTCGAGAGTTGTTTTATGTCAGTTAAAGTTTTTCTATCCTACACTCATGCTGTTTGGTGTCGCGATGGTAAGTGATGCCAACGAGCAGCAGGTTGTCGGCATATTGTGTGACCTTGGCGGGGTATTGCTTGCGTTTGATCTGTGAGATGGCTGTTTCCACATCTTTGTTGTACTTCAATTCGATGATGATTGCCGGTGAATCAACATGCTTTCTTGGGATAAGCACCAAGTCTGCAAAGCCTTTTCCCGTTGCCAGCTCACGATGAATGATATAGTCGTTGGAAGCCGCGTAATAGGCGATGCTCAACACACAGGCCAGGGAGTTCTCATCATTGTAACTCAGGATACTGGTGTTGTCGTCATGGGTTGCTTCTACTCCTCGTGCTACAGCCTCCTCATCCCCATTGAGTGTGGCCTCTAAAAGCTGTTCAGATGCCTCTATAGCCGCCATCACATGACTCCAATTGCAGACTTCAACAGCATTGACCATCTCGCCTGCCACCTCATGATTGGGTATGTAGCATTCATTCTTGCGCCAGTTGTAACTGAGGTAGCCCAGGTGGATGAGTACGGTGAACACGTCGTCCTTGCTACGGATGACCGACATGTCGTTCTGGAACTTAGTGGGGTTGACCTTGCATCGTCCGCCAGCCAGCATTTTCACCACATCGTCTTTCAGTCCCTCATAGTTCATCTGGATATAATGCGCTACAGTATCGTAAGCAGCGGTGGTGGCCCAGAAACTGCGGCAGCGATGAGCATCTATGGCCTGCATCACAGAGTTAGGGTTGAAGATTGACTGTTCGTCACCTATCTGATAACCGTCGTACCATTTTTCCAGTTCATCAAAGTCCATTTGGTACTTGTCAGCCAAGACTTTTACCTCTTCTTTTTTGAAACCGAAGCATGAAGCCATTCTCCTCGGTTCCACCATCGAATACTCCTGGAAATTATTCAGGGCAGACTGGGTTTTGTATTTCTTAATCGGCAGGATGCCAGTCATATAGACTGCCGCGAAGACCCTGTATGCATCCATGCTCTTGAACATCTTGCGCAGCCACCCCACATAGAGGTCCATTTCTTCAGTCCCTGGCCTGTATTCACGGCAGATGGCATCCCATTCGTCGATGATGAAGATGAACTGTTTGTTTGTTGCTTCACTGACTCGGAGGAGATATTTCATCAAGTCATCCTCTTTTTCAGTTGGTATATCGGAATATGCCTTGCTGATATCCGCCAAGAGTTCGGCATCAATAATGTCGGCAATGCCTTTGATCTTTTCCGACACAAAACGCGTCAGATCGAGATAGATGACTGGATAATGATTCAGATGCTGTTCGAAGGACGGGTCTCGGGCAATCAAAAGATCAGAGAATAAATCCCTTGAATCGCAGGATTGATCGTAGTAGGCACAAAGCATTTTCGCCGCCATTGACTTACCAAAACGGCGGGAGCGTGACACGCAACTAAAACTTCGTTCCGTACATAGTGTGCTGTTGACGATAGAAATCAACTCCGACTTGTCAACATATTCACTGTTTCTGGCTCTTTGAAAGCCGATGTTGCCAATATTGATGAATTGTCCCATAAAGAAATAATGATATAGAGTCTATATGTGCGAATCATTTACTGACCTTACGTTTGAACCGCAACAAATGCTTCATTTTCCGTCGTTGTTCAAAGTGTTGGAGCAAAGTTTCCACTTCTTGGGTGGTCTCAGCGGAATTCCAACCTCTGATATCTGCATAGATGCTCACAAGGTGATGAAGCAAGGGGCGGATATGTGTCAGCCGCATGAGATTGTGCAGACAATCTGAGCGCGAGGGTGGCGGTGTGACGAACCGTGACCTGTTGATGTCGATGACTGCGAAGTGATAATGGTCGCCCCGTTTCTCGTATAGGAAATTGCTGAGGTTGGTGTCGCCGTGCATCACCCCTAAGTCGTGCAGGTGGGCGATGAAAACCATTAGATCGTGTGCCAGTAGTCCGTTGTCGAAGTTCTGGTCGGTGCGAAGCACCCTGCAGTCAGGGTTCAAGTTCTCTGCCGACACGAAGTAGCCGTAGGTGAAGAGCAATCCGTTCTTTTCCTCTATATAGGCAATGGGTGTTGGTGTGTCGATGCCCATGCTGGTCAGTCGCAATCCATATTCGTATGCTCTCCGGGCCTTGGAAGGACGGTAGAAACTATAGGCAAACCGCTGGATGAAGTTGGGAAACTTATATCGTTTGACGATCAGCGGTGTGCCGTCGGGAGCCACAAACCTTTTCACGACGTTGCGCTCTGCATAGAGCAGTTTGCCCTCAGTGTCAAAGACCGAAGGCAGACTGCCTATGAAAGTCGCAATATGTGAGTAAGATTCATTGACCATTGAACATTAACCATTGACCATTGAACATTGACCATTGAACATTGGCTTCGCCTAAAATGCTCACGCTCGGCATAGCTCAAGCAAGCTTGGCTCTGCCCTCGCTCAATCGCATTTTTGACCATTGGCTTCGCCTTAAATGCTCATGCTCGGCATAGTTTAAGCAAGCTTAGCTCTGCCCTCGCTCAATCGCATTTTTGAACATTGGCTTCGCCTAAAATGCTCATGCTCGGCATAGATCAAGCAAGCTTGGCTCTGCCCTCGCTCAATCGCATTTTTGACCATTGGCTTCGTCTAAATGTTTTTTTGGGGCCTCATTGACAAGCTTATTTCCCAGACTGCTTGGCCCAGTTGTCTTTCAGACCGACGGT
This sequence comes from uncultured Bacteroides sp., assembly GCA_946628545.1. Lineage (GTDB taxonomy): Bacteria > Bacteroidota > Bacteroidia > Bacteroidales > Bacteroidaceae > RUG11857. The sequence goes on from CAMOWU010000019.1 coordinate 10,282, forward strand.
GCGGTTGAAGATGAGGTGTTCGGGTGTGGAGTCCTTGTCGGGAGTGAAGTAGCCGATACGCTGGAACTGCAGGTAGTCCAGTGGCTTGAATTCCAGCAGGTACTTCTCCACATAGCAGTTGGTGCGGACCTCGAGTGAGTCGGGGTTGAGCAGTTCGCGGAAGTCGCGCTCGTCGGCTGAAGGATTCTCCACCATGAACAGTCGGTCGTAGAGGCGTACTTCTGCTGGCAGGCAGTGCTTGCAGCTCACCCAATGGAGTGTGGCTTTTACCTTGCGGTTGGCATCAGGCATTCCGCTCTTGGTCTGTGGGTCGTACTCGCAGTAGATTTCCTCTATTTCGCCGGCATCGTTCTTCTTCAGGCCTGTGCACTTCACGATGTAGGCGTTCTTCAGGCGCACCTCGCGTCCCACGCTCAAGCGGAAGAACTTCTTCGGAGCGTCCTCCATGAAGTCCTCGCGCTCAATCCAAAGTTCACGGCTGAACTCGATGTTGTGCTTCTTGCTCTCTGGATCCTCTGGGTTGTCGATGGCTTCCATCTCCTCCACCTGGTCTTCTGGATAGTTGGTGATGATGAGTTTGAGAGGGTTGAGGACTGCGCTCACACGGGTGGCACGTGCGTTGAGGTCTTCGCGCACTGCCGACTCGAGAAGAGCCACATCGTTGAGTGCCTCATACTTGGTGTATCCTATCTTGTTGATGAATCCGCGGATGCCCTCAGGGCTGTAGCCGCGACGGCGGAAACCGCAGATGGTCGGCATACGTGGGTCGTCCCAACCATTCACCAGTCCCTCCTTCACCAAAGCGAGCAACTTGCGCTTGCTCATCACGGTATAAGTGAGGTTGAGTCGGTTGAATTCAATCTGGCGTGGACGGTTGTCATTGAGATCCTGTCCGTCCTTGAGCAGGTCGATGAAGTAGTTGTAGAGTGGGCGGTGCACCTCGAACTCAAGTGTGCAGATGGAGTGGGTCACCCCCTCGAAGTAGTCGCTTTCTCCATGAGCGAAGTCATACATAGGATAGGCGTTCCAGGCATTGCCTGTGCGGTGGTGAGGCGTTTTGATGATTCGGTAGATGATGGGGTCGCGGAAGTGCATGTTGGGGTTGGCCATGTCGATCTTGGCGCGAAGCACCATGCTGCCTTCCTCAAACTCACCCTTGTTCATACGCTCGAAGAGGTCGAGGCTTTCCTCGATGGGGCGGTTGCGGTAAGGACTTTCCGTACCAGGAGTGGTAGGGGTGCCTTTCTGCTGGGCGATGACCTCACCCGACTGTTCGTCGATATAGGCGTGGCCAGTCTTGATCAGGCGCACTGCAAAGTCCCAAAGCTGCTGGAAGTAGTCGGAGGCATAGTAGATGTTGCCCCACTGGAATCCAAGCCACTGGATATCTTCCTTGATGGCATCGACGTATTCCGTGTCCTCACGTGAGGGATTGGTGTCGTCGAAACGGAGGTTGCAAACGCCACCATAGCGCTGTGCGATGCCGAAGTCCATGCAGATGGCCTTGGCATGACCGATGTGCAGGTAGCCGTTAGGCTCAGGCGGGAATCGGGTCTGAATCCGACCGCCGTTCTTGCCTTCTGCGAGGTCTTTCTCCACTGCTTCTTCCACGAAGTTGAGCGATTTCTTCTCTGTTATTTCTGTCGTTTCTTCTTTCATTGTTGATATGATTTTTGTTTATTCGTTATATCGGGATTACGTTATGTCGAGATAGGTTATTTCGGGATTTTGATGATTTTGGGGAGCTTGTCATTTTCGGCTGTCTATCTTATGGCATACATTGATGAGTATGCTTCCGAGTATGCCAGCGCAAAGCGAACCAAGCAAGACGGATATCTTTCCCATGTTGCGCAGGTGTTGGCACACCTCAGGACTGTTCTCACCGAAAGAGAGGGTATCGACGAAGATAGACATCGTGAAGCCTATACCTCCGAGGCATGCCACAGCGAAGAGCATCTTCCATGTGGCATTGGAGGGCATGGCACCCACTTTGGCCTTGATGGCAATGAATGATGCGAGGGTGATGCCAATAGGTTTGCCCAGCAACAGACCGAAGAACACGCCCATGCCAACGCTTCCGAGTTCGGCGCTGTACTGGAAGATGTTGAAATAGGAGATGTCGGGAATCTCCACTCCTGCATTGGCCAGTGCGAAGATGGGCATGATGAGGTAGTTGATATAAGGGTTGAGTGCGTGCTCCAGACGGTAGCTCATACCAATACTGCCTTTCGACACCACGCTGAGTCGTCGCAGGCAGTGACGCTGTGGGCCATTGGGGAAGGGCTCATTCTCCTCTTCGTCTCCCTCTTTGGTCAGACCGTCGAGTTTGGCGATACGGTTCTGGTACTGTTTGCGCTTGCGGTCGAAATAGGCGCGGTTGTAGCGGGGGTCCATGGGGATGAGCATGGCCATCACCACACCCGACATGGTGGAATGCACACCGCTGTAGTAGAAGAGGATCCAGATGACGATGGCTGGTACGAGGTAGCACAGCATGCGTTTTTCACCCAGTCGGTTCTGGGCGTAAACCAGTATCAACAGCATCAGCGCTATGCCAAGCAGGGGCAGATTGATGTCGCCACCATAGAAGATGGCTACCACTAGGATGGCTCCGAGGTCGTCGGCAATGGCCAGGGCGGTAAGGAAGATTTTCAGCGACACTGGTACTCTGTCGCCGAGAATCGACATGATGCCGATGGCGAAAGCAATATCGGTGGCGGTGGGAATACCCCATCCAGAAGCAGCTTCTGTGCCGTTGTTGAAGAGTGTATAGAACAATGCGGGCACAGCCATACCTCCTGCGGCTGCGATGACGGGCAGGATCGCTTTCTTGAACGATGAGAGTTCACCGCATACGATCTCGCGCTTGATCTCCAGTCCTACGGTGAAGAAGAAGATGACCATCAGGATGTCGTTGATGAACTTCTCCACATTCATGTTCTTGGGGAAGAAGAAGGAGATGTCGCTCACTCCCGTTTCGGGGTTTACCGGACTTTTGACGTGTATGGAGATGTCGGTTTCAAGAAAACTCTTGTATAGTTCCTTGGTAAATGGAAGGTTGGCTAACAGCATGGCGATGATGACGCACACGATGAGTGTGACGCCAGGAGCCCAGGGTTGGTCGATGAAATGCCGACGCTGGATGTCGAACGATTTCAGACCCTTGTTCCATGTGTAGATGGGAATGAGGCGCATGATAAGTTGTTTGTGTATGATTCTTTATTGGTTACCGGTTTTCCGGATTCTTCTTTAAACTGCAAAATTACACAAAAATATCCAAACAATCCCTTTGTTTCCCCAATTTTTGCTGTGCATGGACATTTTACTCGTCATACATAGCATTGACTATACTCCTGATGCTACATCAGAAACATGCAAAAATGGAATTCCTGCAATTTAGAAAGGTATATATGACAAAGATGTGAGGAGATTGGTGTAACTTTGCATAGCTGAAAGGAAATATGAATAATTGACATGAGAATAATGAAATCTTACTATTGGATGGCCGCACTCATCCTACTTGTTTGCGCAATCATTCTGTTCAAGTATTGCTCAGATGGAGATTCTTCTTCTGATGCACAGCAACCAACCGCTTACAATGGTGTTCCGTTGGTGATCCTCGACACAGACATAGGTTCTTCCACCGATGACCTTTTCTCTCTCGAGATGCTCTACCATTATGAACGACAAGGACTGTGCAAGTTGCTGGGTGTGGTAGTGGACCGCGAGGGAGAAGACTGTGCAGCGGTGGCCGACGTGATGAACACCTATTTTGGTCGCGGAGACCTGCCTATCGGTCTGGTCAAGCATGGTATTGAAGCCCCCAAAGTATGGATTGACTATAAGTCTTTGCCCAGCATCAAGAACGCTGATGGCACACTCATGTTCAAGACGAGCGTCAGTGACTATTCCACCTTGCCCGATGGTTGGAAACTTTACCGCAAGTTGTTGGCAGAACAACCCGACAAGTCGGTCACTATCGCCAGCGTTGGTTTCGTCACTTCACTGTCGCAGCTGTTGGAGTCGGAACCCGATGAATATTCATCCCTCAACGGTGTGGAACTGGTGCGTCAGAAGGTGAAGAACTGCTATATCATGGGTGGTGTGTTTGGCGATGCTGTGGAGTCCGACTACAATTTCGCCCAGGGCATCAAATTCTCACTTACTTTCTTCGAACTCTGGCCCGAAGATGTGGATCTCATCTTCTCTCCCGGTGGTGTGGGTGATTTGGTGGAATATGTCCCTGAACAAGTCATAGAAGACATCTCGTGGACGGATGCTCATCCCATCAAGCAAGTGTATATGCGGTTCAATTGCAGGACTGGGCAGAAGATGTGGGATCCCATGGCAATCATCCAAGCTGTTGAGGGTGATTCCTATTTTGCATTGTCTCCGAGAGGAAATGTGTCGATTGACGTCAACGCAGATGTTTTCTTCTCGTTCAATCCCTCTGGCAACTGCCGTTATCAACTGCCTGGCAACGCCCTGTGGGCAGATGTGATGCTGCAGAAAATAAGGGACATCAACAAGGAAAATGTGAACACTCATTGATCCTTCGATGAAAGTAGAATCTAAGTTTGGGTTTCTTTTTTCGTCTATATTTGCAAACAAATTGATTTTATGATATGAGAAAATTGACCATGTTTTTTAGTGCGGTGCTGTTGGCATCGACGAATGTGAAGGCGGAAGACATTCCCGTGCGTGAATGCCGTTATGCAGGACCTTTCAAGTTGGAACGCCCTGTGATGATGGACAGTGTGAACCTGAAAGGCAAGAATTTCTCCGAGGATGATTGGGTGCAGACCCCTCTCAATCTTTCGTTGGTGGATAAAGGGAAAAACGTCAAGGAAGGTGAACTGCCAGGATGTAGTGACGGGGCGGCCCTCCACCTGTTGGGATTCCAACTTGAGAATTCCTCTTTCACCGAAGCGGAAATACAAGTTGAAGGACTCCATAGTTACCGTCTATACATAGATCAGAATGAATACAGTGGCGGTAAGACCGCACTGCAACCCGCTTCACATCGGGTGGTGGTCAAGTACCTGTCGCAACCGGGACAGAAAGACAGCCTGCGTATCCAAATCAAGACCGACCGCGATGGTGTTGTGGCTGTGAATGAATGGGGTGGCAAACGCCTTTACACACTGCAAGAGGTGTTGCTGGGCAAGCGCTACAGCAGAATGAGCGTGTCGCCCGACGGACGTTACGCCATAGTGACCTATTCCATCACACGTGAAGGTGGTTCCACCGATGTCAAGTCCAAACTCTGGGACCTACAGCAACGCAAGGTGATAGCCAATGACATCAACGGAAGCTGGATGCCCAAATCCAACTGCTATTATTCCACTCGTCGTGACGAACACGGAAAAAGCGTTCTTTACGCCACTGACCCTCGCACTGGCGAAGAACGCATCCTCGCTGAAAATTTCCCTCTCGACGGATTCCGGATTTCGCCTACAGAGGACTATGTCATCATCATTCGCCGCCAGGAAGGGCAAAAAGAAAAAAACAGTGATGTTTTCGAGGTGGTGGAACCCGAAGACCGCCAGCCAGGTTGGCGCGACCGCAACCAACTCTTGAAGTATGACTTGGCTACAGGACTTTGCACCCCTATTACTTTCGGTTACCACGATGTCTATCTCAACGATATCAGCAGTGATGGCCGTTACCTTTTGGTCGGCAAGTCGGAGAGCCGGCTCACTCAACGTCCCACTTCAGTACAGTCGATTTACCGTATCGACTTGCAGACCATGGGAGTGGATACACTCGTCGAGCACGATGGCTTCATTGGTTCGGCATTGTTCTCCCCCGATGGTAAACAAGTGCTGATTTCTGGTTCGCCCGAAGCTTTTGGTGGGGTAGGGAATGTGGTGTCTGAAGGCCGTGTGCCCAGCATGATTGACATGCAACTCTACCTCATGGACATAGATAATCTCTCGAACGACATTAATCCCACAGCCCGCCGCCGTGTGAAGCCCCTTACCCGACAGTTCTACCCCAATGTCTCTCGATTTGTCTGGAGCAAGGCCGACGGAATGGTCTATTTCAACGCTGAGGACAAGGACTGCATGCACCTGTTCCAACTCAATCCCAAGGACGGGAAGATACGGCGCATAGACACCCCAGAGGAGATGGTGATGAATTTCAGCGTGGCTTCAGCGGCTCCCACAATCGCCTTCTATGGACAAGGAGCCTCAAACAGCGACCGACTCTACAGCCTCTCAACCAAGACGCTCAAGTCCAACTTGTTGGAGGACCTTTCCGCAGAACGTCTGAAAGACGTGCAGTTGGGCGAGTGCACGGCATGGACGTATCTCAACGACCGTGGCGACACCATTTGCTGCCGCTACTACCTGCCACCACATTTCGACCCAGCCAAGAAATATCCCATGATTGTCAACTACTACGGAGGATGCTCACCCACCAGCCGCAATTTTGAAAGCCGCTATCCCCAGCATGCCTACGCATCCTTGGACTATGTGGTGCTGATTGTCAACCCCAGTGGCGCTACTGGTTTCGGTCAGGAGTTCTCTTCGCGTCATGTCAACACAGCCGGCAAGGGAGTGGCAGAGGATATCATCGGAGCCACCAAGCAGTTCTGCGCCGAACACACCTGGGTGAATAAAGATAAGATTGGTTGCATAGGAGCGAGCTACGGAGGGTTCATGACTCAGTACCTGCAGACCCAGACCGACATCTTTGCCGCCGCCATCTCGCACGCTGGTATTTCCGACCACACCAGCTACTGGGGCGAAGGCTACTGGGGCTACTCCTACAGCGAGGTGTCGATGGCCAACTCCTATCCCTGGACCGACAAACAACTCTATGTCGATCAGAGTCCGCTCTTCAACGCCGACAAAATCCACACACCGCTGCTTTTCCTCCACGGCACTGCCGACACCAATGTGCCAGTGGGAGAGAGCATACAAATGTACACCGCCCTCAAGTTGTTAGGACGTCCCACCGCCATGGTGCTCGTGCAGGGAGAAAACCATCATATCCTCGACTACGACAAGCGCGTGCAGTGGCAGAACACCATCTTCGCATGGTTCGACCGCTGGCTAAAGGATGAACCAGAGTGGTGGAAGTCCATGTACGACGACAAGAACTTGTGATTATTGCCATCCTGTAGGGACGCGACGTGTCGCGTCCGCATCATGTAACTTTATTCATTTCGGAGTGATTGGAATAGCCCGATCACTCCGATTTTATTATAATAATTGTAAAAAAACGATAAAGAAGGAGTTTTTCCCATGAAAAAAGTGTAATTTTGTAGTTTGAATGCAAGGATAGATTCAAAGCGCTGATTATGGAACTCACGATGTTCGAACGCATACAGCTCTTGCCACTCTTCCAGGGACTGAGCATCCGCCAGCTTCAGCAGATCTTCGAGAAAATCAAACTCGACTTTTGTCAGAACAAGGAGAGAGAGACCATTGTGGTGAGAGGCGAAAGGCACAACCAACTGGTGTATGTGCTCAGTGGACGTTATTCCGCTGAGTATGTGTCGGTCAGTGGCAAGTTCCGTTTCCAGGAGCAACTCGAAGCACCGGCACTATTGGAGCCGGAAGGCATATTCGGCTACAACCAGGACTACCTGCGCACCTATAAGTTCATCACCACAGGCAGTACTTTTCTCATAGAGAAGAATGTGTTCAAGAACTATCTCATCAACTTCGACGTCGTGCGCACCAATATGCTCAACCTTCTCAGCACCCATATCCAGAAGTCGCAGCAACAGACTTGGAACCTCAAGCAAAACGGAACGATAGAGAAAAAGATCATCCGCTTCTTCTGCCTTCATTCCACAGTGATGAGCGGCTATAAGATGGTGAAGGTGAAGATGGAGGACCTGGCAGACATGCTCGGCGAGTCGCGCTCCAATGTGTCGAGAGGGCTCAACAACCTCCAAGACCAGAACATCCTGGAGCTCAAGCGCATGGGAATCATCATGAACAGTCTGGAAAAAGCATTGTCATCTACTTTTTATGAATAAATCAGGATTATGAGCAATATATTCACTGACAACTACATCACGCCTCACCACACAATTCCTTTCGACCGCATCAAGTTGGAAGATTATGAACCAGCTATGCTCGAAGGTATCCAACAGGAAAATGATGAGGTGGAGCGCATCGTCAACAACCCTGAACCACCTACTTTCGCCAACACCATCTGCGCGATGGAGAACACCGGTGAACTGCTTGAGCGAGTCACCACCACTTTCTTCAACCTCCTCAGTGCAGAGACCAATGCGGAAATGGAAGAGCTGGCACAGAAGATGTCACCGATACTTTCCGAACACAGCAACGACATCAGTCTCAACCCAGGACTCTTCCAAAGGGTGAAAGCGGTGTATGACCACTACCATGCCAACGAGCAAACCCTGCAGCAACTTACGGCTGAAGAACAGATGCTGCTGAAGAACACTTACGAGGGCTTTGTTCGTAATGGCGCCAACCTCGATGATGCTCAGAAAGAAGACTATCGAAAGGCCACTACTGAATTGAGCAAGCTCACCCTGCAGTTCTCGCAAAACAAACTTGCCGAGATCAATGCGTTCACGCTGCATATCACCGACGAGAAAGACCTGGACGGGCTACAGCCCACCGCCATTGAGGCAGCCCAGCTCTGTGCCAAGGAAAAAGGACTGGATGGATGGGTGTTCACTCTCAACGCACCGAGCTATTCGCCTTTCATGACCTATAGCAGCCGGCGCGAGTTGAGGAAGAAGATGTACATGGCCTACAACACCATCTGCACGCATAACGACCAATACGACAACAAGGAAATCTGCCGCCGTATCATCAACCTGCGTCTGCACATTGCCAACCTTTTGGGCTTTGAGACCTACGCTGATTACAAATTGGTCAACCGCATGGCGGAAAACAAGGACAACGTCAACCGCATGCTCTCCCAACTCATCGAAGCCTATATGCCTACGGCCAAGAAAGAAGTGGCAGAAGTGGAGAAAATCGCCAAAGAAATGGAAGGCGACGATTTCCAGATGATGCCCTGGGATTTTGGTTATTATGCCAACAAATTGTTGGAGCGCGACTACAACATCAATTCAGAATTGATGCGTCCTTACCTCGAACTGAGTAAGGTGAAAGAAGGGGTGTTCGGACTGGCCACACGGCTTTATGGCATCACCTTCAAGCCCAATAAAGATATTCCCGTCTATCATCCCGATGTCGATGCCTTTGAGGTTTTCGATGCCGACGGACAGTTCCTGGCCGTGCTCTACTGCGACTTCCATCCCCGCGAAGGAAAGCGTGCAGGAGCCTGGATGACGAATTACAAGGAACAGTGGATAGAAGACAACGGTGAGAACAGCCGCCCCCAAGTGTCGGTGGTGATGAACCTCACCAAGCCTACCGACACTAAGCCCGCATTGCTCACCTTGGGCGAAGTGGAAACCTTCCTTCATGAATTTGGACATGCACTTCACGGAATGTTCGCCAACACCCGTCACAAAAGCCTTAGCGGAACCAATGTGTATTGGGATTTTGTGGAATTGCCCTCACAATTCATGGAGAACTATGCCATGGAGCGCGAGTTCCTCAACACCTTCGCCTTTCATTACCAGACAGGTGATCCTGTGCCTGACGAATTGATCACCCGACTGCAGCGAAGCCGCAATTTCAATGTCGCATACGCCTGTATGCGCCAGGTGTCGTTCGGTTTGCTCGACATGGCCTACTATGAAATCTCCCAGCCACTTTCAGAGGACATCATGACCATCGAACGCCAGGCTTTCGACAAAGTGAGACTCCTGCCAGAGGTGGAAGGATGCTGCATGACCGTTCAGTTCTCGCATATCATGGCAGGTGGATATGCCGCCGGCTACTACAGCTACAAATGGGCAGAGATACTCGATGCAGACGCTTTCTCACTCTTCAAGCAAAGAGGTATCTTCGACCGTCAGACCGCTCAGAGCTTCCGCGACCATGTGCTTTCAAAAGGTGGAACAGAACATCCCATGACGCTCTATAAACGGTTCAGAGGACAAGAACCTACACTTAAAGCTTTGCTTGAACGAAATGGTATAAAAATATAGAAAACAGCAATATATGAATTTCAAAATCACTATATTCTTCATTCTGGCGATTCTATCCACTTCTTGCCTGACGGGTTGTTCTTCCGATGACGATATAGAAGATATCTTCATGGGGAAGACCTGGTATATGAGCGGTGGTAAACTCAATGGCGCGGATTTCACCAAAGACCAGGTCAGCAGTTTGTATGTCAATAAAGACAGCTACTGGATTGTGTTCGGCAAAGGCACTTTCTCGGGCAAGCTCTCGGCAGGTACAAGCTTCAATGGCAGATGGGAAGCCAATGGAAGCAGCAGGGCGTTGAAAATCGAAATCACCTCCTCCCTGAATTGTGAGGAGACCCCGCTCGACGCCAATATCTTCCGTGTGCTCAAGAATGCCAACAGGTATTCAGGCGATTCCAATATCCTCGAGATCTTCAGCGACGACAACAGCTACATCAATATGGGAGCCGCTAAATGACATTCTGAACATCAAAAAAACAATGATATAATATGGACAGCAAAAAACAATCTCTTCTTGACAGACGGTATCTGCGGATGGCACGGATCTGGGCTGAGAATTCATACTGCCAACGAAGGAAAGTGGGAGCTCTTGTGGTGAAGCGCAACATGATCATTTCCGACGGATACAACGGCACACCCTCAGGTTTTGAAAATGTCTGTGAGGATGAGACCAACACCACTAAGCCCTATGTGTTGCATGCTGAAGCCAACGCCATCACCAAACTGGCCAGAAGCCACAACTCCAGTGAGGGTGCGACCATGTACATCACCGACTCACCCTGCATAGAGTGTGCCAAATTGATCATCCAGTCGGGCATCAAACGTGTGCTTTATGCCAACACCTATCGTCTTGACGACGGCATTGCCCTCTTGAAGCGGGCTGGCATTGAAGTGGAATACGTTGACCTCAACGAAAACACTTGATACTGAGAATGATATTGCTGAACACCTATCACCATACATTATTTCAACATGAACAAATCGTCTAAATTCATTCCAACCATTATAGCGATCAGTGTCATCATCGGCATTCTGATTGGAACTTTCTACGCCAATCGCTATTCAGGCAACCGGCTGAATATCATCAATACCACGTCGAATAAGCTCAACGACCTCCTCTATATCATCGACGACCAGTATGTCGATAAGGTGGATATCTCTGACTTAGTGGAAAAAGCCATGCCCAACATCCTCTCCGAACTCGACCCGCATTCGTCGTATATCTCTGCCAAGAACGCGCAGTCTGCCAACGATGAGCTCAGAGGCAGTTTCAGTGGTATCGGCGTGCAGTTCACCATCAAGGAAGACACCGTGCATGTCAACAATGTCATCAAGGGCGGTCCGTCAGAAAAAGTGGGCATCCTTCCAGGCGACCGTATCATCTCGGTTGACGACAAGCCCTATGTAGGCAAGGTCGTGACCAACGAAGAGACATTGCACAGGCTCAAGGGCCCTAATGGCAGCAAGGTGAAACTGGGAGTGAAGCGACATGGTGAGCCCAACCCTCTTTATTTCACGGTGGTGCGCGGCGAGATACCCGTCTATAGTGTGACTTCGACGTATATGCTCAACCCTGAATTAGGCTATATCCGCATCAAGAACTTTGGAGAAACCACCTACGCAGAGTTGCTTTTGGCCCTTGCCGACCTCGAATACGCCGGTTTCAAGGGCTTGGTGGTAGATTTGCGCGGCAACACCGGCGGTTACCTTACTGCCGTTATCCAAATGGTCAATGAGTTTCTGCCCAAGAACAAACTGATAGTCTATACAGAAGGCCGCAAAGCCCGACGCGAGGATTACCGCAGCGACGGACGCGGTTCTTACCAATCCCTGCCACTCATTGTGCTTACCGACGAGATCACCGCTTCTGCCGCCGAGATTTTCGCAGGAGCTATTCAAGACAATGACCGTGGGGTGATTATCGGACGCCGTACTTTCGGTAAGGGACTGGTTCAGCAACCGATTGAATTCAACGACGGTTCGTTGATTCATCTGACCATTGCCCGTTATTACACGCCTTCAGGCCGTTGCATCCAGAAACCTTACACCAACGGTGGTGGCAAGGACTATGAAATGGACATCATGGCGAGATATGAGCATGGTGAGTTCTTCAATGAAGACAGCATCCGCCAGAATGGTCCTGTGTATCATACAGGCATAGGCCGCGTGGTCTATGGCGGAGGTGGAATCATGCCGGACTATTTCGTGGCAGAAGACACCACGGGTTACACCACCTATTTCTCACAAGCCGTGTCGAGTGGATTGGTGGCACAATTCTGCTTCGACTACTGCGACGACAACCGTCAGGCTCTTTCCAAGTTCACCGAGGGTAAGGACATCGCCAAATACCTGCGCAAGCAGAACACATTGGAGAAGTTCGTGCATTTCGCCGACAGCAAAGGACTGGTGCGTCGCAACCTGATGATCATCAAGTCGAAAGAATTGTTTGAGCGTGCCATCTATGGCAATATCATCTATTCGATGCTCGACCAAAACGACTATCAGATGTATATGAACGAAGATGACCCCACGGTGCTCAAAGCCATTGATATCTTCAAGCAGGACAAGACCAAACCCGTTTTGGAGGAGAAAGACCTCAAACAACAGGAGAAAGCAGAAGAGAAAAAGAAGGTGGCTAAAGCCAGCCTCACTTCTCGTGATGCCCGTTTGTCCGCCCCGTTTTACATGGCATCGTTGCATGTTGGATGAATCATTGCATGTTGGGTGAATCGTTGCACGTTGGATGAATCATTGCATGTTGGGTGAGATGACCTTGCCTTACATGGCGTCTTTAAATATAGGAAGAAATGACCAAACAGGAGTTGCGCAAGTGGATCAGGGTTGAGAAAAAGAGCTACGGCAAAGAAGAATTGAAATCGATGTCGGATAGAGTGGTGGGCTTACTGGAGCTGCACCCCGATTTCATTCAAGCGCAGACGGTGCTCCTTTACAACTCCTTGCCCGACGAGGTTTCCACTCAATCCCTGCTGGAGAAATACTCCGGCGTCAAGAACATCCTCTTGCCCAGGGTGGTCGGTGACGATTTGGAACTCATTTCGTATCATCCCGATGCTGTTCATGTAGGTGCCTTTGGCATCATGGAACCAGAAGGAGCACCCTTTACCGACTATTCCTCCATCGACCTTGCCGTCATTCCAGGAATGGCCTTCGACGCTCAGGGCCATCGTCTGGGACGTGGTCGAGGCTATTACGACCGATTGTTGCCGAAGCTGCGATGCAAGAAAATAGGTCTGTGCTTTCCCTTCCAATTTCTGGAACTGATTCCCACCGAAACTCACGACATTCCAATGGATGAGGTCATCCAGTAGGGACGCGACGTGTCGTGCCCGCCATGAAAAGGGTCGCTTTGCGCATCAAGTGGATATCACTTCGGGCAAAGCGACCCTTTATTTTCTCCATGTTTCAATTCTGAAAACATCGGTTACAGCATTGTAGCCAAGGTTTCTGACAGTCTGTATAATTTTGCGGAAACAACGTATCAATAATGTATTAATGTATAAAAAATGATTACAATGAAGAACAAACTGATGTTGAGAAGCCCTGGCACATTAGGGCTGTCGGTGTGCCTGACATTTTCATCGCTTCTTTTGTGCCATGTTGACGTAGAGGCGCAGAATCCATATCTTCCCCTGTGGGAACATGTGCCTGATGGAGAACCCCGTGTGTTTGAAGACCCTGACAATCCAGGTAAGTTGCGAGCCTACATCATCGGATCGCACGATGTGGCTTTCACCCAGTATTGCGGTCCAGATATCCGCATGTGGTCGGCTCCCGTGGAGGATCTGACCCAATGGCGTGATGAGGGTCCTATCTTCACCTACTTTGTCGATGGACAGTGGGACACCATGTTCGCTCCAGACCTTGTGGAGGTGAAAGACCGCACGACAGGTAAGAAAACCTATTACCTTTATCCCCATTCACGCGGCTACCGCCGTACACCTATGGTGTGCAAAGGCGACCGTCCTGACGGACCTTTCACGCCCATCAACCTGACAGAGGATGGACGTAGTTGCAAACCAGGATCAATCATCGACTTCGACCCTTCGGTGTTTGTGGAGAACATCACCGACAAGAAAGACCCTGATTACGATCGCGGCTACCGCGCCTACGTATTCTATGGTTTCCGTCATTCCACCGCTTTTGAACTCGACCCTTCTACCATGTACTCCGTGCGTCCTGGCACAGAGATTCACGACTATTTCATACCAGCCAGCGAGCGTTATGGTGAGGTGCGCGATCCTCAAGGCACTCAATATCCGGCGCTTTACAAAGGACAGAATCCCGGCGACTTCAATTTCTTTGAGGCGTCATCAATCCGTCAGGTGGGCAATAAGTATGTGATGGTCTTCTCGGGTTATTCCGGTCCCGACTATGGATTGGGCTCCACCAACTCCGCTCTGCGATATGCCTTTGGTGACTCTCCTCTTGGTCCTTGGCGTTCAGGTGGTGTCCTGGTCGATTCTCGTGGTGTGGTGCCCAACGAGGATGGCAGTCATCTCACCACGACCAACGCCGCCCACAACACTCATGGTTCGCTGCAGCAGATCAATGGTCAATGGTACGTCTTCTATCATCGTCCTCCACGTGGTTTCGGCAATGCACGCCAGTCGATGGTCGCACCGGTGAAAATCGAATGGGACAAGAAATCGGTGGCTGATGGTGGAGTGGTGAAGATCACCGCCTACGACCCTTATTCAAAGAATCATGAATGGACAGCTTCGGCAACTGACGGTACTTGCTATACAGGAGCGGAAGTCACTTCCGAGGGTTTCCAGATTTTCGGTCTTCCACCTTATCAATATTATTCAGCCGGTATTGCTTGCTACATGACGGGTAATGAGTGGATGCAAGACAACTGGGATGTGTGGAGCAACCACATGGACCTTGCAGGAATCCGCAATGGTGGCATCGTAGGCTTCAAGTATTTCGGTTTTGGTGGTTTGGCTAAGAACGACAGAGGCGTGAATGCTTTCGAGGGCACCAAGAAAGGTGATGGCACCATGCTTAACCTCAACCTCACCCATACGGTGAATTCAGAAGTGAAGATCCACATCCTGCTTGATGGACCTTATGCCAACGATGTGCACAAAGGCAAGGAAATCGGTGTGATTACTATCCCATCCGATGCGCCCCGTCAGGCTCGTATCTACCAAGTGGCTGTACCTGCAGTGGAGGGACTCAAAGGCAAACATGCCATTTATCTTGTAGCCGAGGGTGAGGACCTTCCTCAGGAGCAGCGTCAGCAAGGACCAGGCATGGGCTTCCGTCAGCAGCGTCCGCAACGCCCATCAGGACTCTTCGACTTGCATGGCATCGGATTCTCCCGTCAGGGTGAGGAATGCAAGGTTCCGCAAGTGCCCAAGGTCACCATCAAGGTGGATGGTCACACTCTTCGTTTGCCCGACACTCCAATCCGTTTCACCAACGACAATGGTTACAGTGAGCAGAACCGCTATCAAGTGTATGCACCTATGAACGACCATTCTAAGATTGAAGCCAGTGCCGACAATCCCGACGTGAAGTTCTTCATCGGTAGAGCAGTCGGTGGTCGTGCCACCATCACAGCCACCTACCAAGGCAACACCAAGATCTACCTGATCAATTAGCCCAAGATCGCTTCCAAATCCTATTCGGGGGTGCCTCGCACCCCCGAATTCAAAATTAGGAGGTGCGGCATTCCTGCCGCACACATCCCTTCAGCCGAAAAGTCCCCTCAAAGAGTTCATTAGGAGGTGCGGCATTCCTGCCGCACAAAGACGCTGAAAGCGTCTCCTCTTGGTAACCGAGGGTGCGAAGCACCCCCGGATTGTACAGCCGCATAGAGCACTCGACCCTGAAAGGGTCGCCCATCTTTGAATAGTGCGAACAAAAAATCCCCGCGACACATTGTCGCGGGGATTTTTGCATCATTGAAATGGTCAGTTCTGTTTAGCTGAGGAATCCGAGGAGGACACCAGCTGCAACAGCCGATCCAATCACACCGGCCACGTTGGGACCCATAGCGTGCATGAGCAGGTAGTTATGGGAATCGTATTCAAGGCCGATGTTTTGTGAAATACGTGCAGCCATAGGCACAGCCGACACACCAGCGTTTCCGATCAGTGGGTTGATCTTGTTCTTCTTCGAGAGGAAAAGGTTCATGATCTTCACGAAGCACACACCAGAGGCAGTGGCGATGATGAAGGCTGTAGCACCGAGGAAGAAGATGAAGATGGTATCCCAAGTGAGGAACTCGCTGGCCTGGGTGGAGCAACCAACGGTCAGACCCAGAAGCATCACAACGATGTCGTTGAGTGAGCTACCAGCAGTCTTGGCCAGACGTGTTGTCTTTGTGCTTTCTTTCAGCAGGTTTCCGAAGAAGAGCATACCCAGCAGTGGCAAACCCGATGGCACCACAAAAGTAGTGATGAGCAGACCAACGATAGGGAAGAGGATCTTCTCTGTTTCGCTGACCGAACGAGAAGGCTTCATCTTGATCACACGCTCTTTCTTGGTGGTGAGCAAACGCATGAGAGGTGGCTGAATCACAGGCACCAAAGCCATGTAGGAGTAGGCGCACACAGCGATGGCTCCCATGAGGTTGGGTGCGAGTTTAGAAGACAGGAAGATTGCTGTAGGACCGTCGGCACCACCGATGATGGCAATACCAGCAGCCTGGTTGGGTTCGAATCCGATGGCAAGTGCGATCATGTAGGCTCCGAAGATACCGAACTGAGCGGCAGCACCGATAAGCATCAGCTTAGGATTGGCGATAAGGGCCGAGAAGTCGGTCATGGCACCAATGCCAAGGAACACAAGTGGAGGATACCAACCCAGCTTCACACCTTGGTAGAAGAAGTTGAGCACGGCGTTGTCCTCGTACAAGCCAATCTCCAGACCTGCGGCCTTGAAGGGGATGTTGCCCAGGATGATACCCAATCCAATGGGTATGAGCAACAGCGGCTCGAAGTCTTTCTTAATGGCAAGCCAGATGAAGAACGCGCCTACCGCAATCATGATGAGGTTGCCCCACTCAAGGTTGGCAAAACCCGTATATGACAGGAAGTCGACGAACTTCTGGGCTATGAAACTCATTATACCTGTACTTTCCAACATAATCATTCAATTGTTATAAGGATTGTACCTTCCATCACAGAGTCACCCTTGTTGACCTTGATTTCAGTGACCTTACCGTCACGCTCGCAGTCCAGGTTGTTCTCCATCTTCATGGCCTCAAGCACGATGAGTGTCTGGCCTTTCTTCACGGCGGCACCAACAGCCACCTTGATATCTACCACTGTGCCTGGCAGCGGAGCGCGCAAAGCATATACGCCGGCGCTCACAGCCTCCTGATGAGCCTTGGGAGCTTCCACGGTCTTGACAGGAGCCTGAACGGCACGTACTACTGGCTGTGGCTGTGCGATGGGTTTCTCCATTTCCACATCGAAATCAATGCCATTGACCTCGACTTTAGCGATGTTGCCTTCTACATCTTTGATTTTCACCTCGTAAGGAACACCTTTGATTTTATACTTATACTCTTTCATTGTAAGAAATTATTCATTAGTCGTTTTGATGTTTGACAAATGTGTGGTTGCTTGTTGTTTCAAAGGAGTGGCGAGCATTTCGTCTTCCTTGTTGTTCCACGAAGTGTGGTGTGGGGTGATGGTGAGCACACCACTTTCCATATCATGGGTGCCACCCAAGTACTCGTGCATGGCCAAACCAATGGCTGCCACGTAGTTCTCGTATTCAATACCCTGGGTTTCACGTCCTTGCTTAGCCATAGTGGCCAGACGCTCAGCTTCCTCATGGATCTTACGAATGGCTTTCACACGTGCCAGCTTTGCCATGCGGTTGAGCGTCCATCCGAAGATGTGGAAGAAGATATAGAGCAGAGCGAGACATCCCAGCACGATGCACATGGAGATGATGGCCATGGCGAAGCCATGTGGGTCCTTTTCCTTCCATTCTGCCACCTTGTTGTTGTGTCCTGTACCTACGGCAGGAGCCTTGGGTGTCACCTCATCGGGTTCGGTCACAGCCCATACCATCTTGCCTTCATTGTCAGGAACGAGAGAGAATGACTGTCCTGACTTCAGCGTTCCCTGCGGAATGGTGAGAGAGTCGATCAAGGTCTTGGCGTTGCCGTCAAAGAGTGCAATGAAGTTTTCCCCCTCGGGATCGAGGCAGAAGTTGGTGTGCAGCGTACCACGGTTGACGTGTCCGTCGGTGAAGAAGACGATGCGCTGCTTGGCTGTGAGAGTGGTGCGTGCGTCTCCACTGACGATGGGCGACATCAGCGCAATGCGCTCAGGCACACTGAGGGTCTTGTCGAGCGCCTTCCTGTTGTTGGTGATATAGCAACCGCGCAGGTCGTGCGTGCCGTAGGAGCTGTTCTCTATCTCAATCCAGCTGCTCTGCTGTCCGTACTCATCGAGATAGCTGCTTGTTTTGCAGCTGTCGGCTGGATCGACAAGACAAACCTCAGAGAAGCGGAAGCTCATAGATCCTTGCGCCAAGGCAAGGTTGGAGCCCAACAACAAGGTTGCTAAACTTAATAACTTGATTTTCATTTTATACTCGTCAATGATATAGAAGTTCTACTACAATGGAATGTTACCGTGCTTCTTGGCAGGGTTCACCTGGCTCTTGGTGGCCAGTTGCTCCAGGGCTCGGATCACGCGGAAACGAGTGTTGCGTGGCTCAATCACGTCATCGATGTAGCCGTACTTAGCTGCATTGTATGGATTGGCGAAGAGCTTCGTGTATTCATCCTCCTTCTCCTTGAGGAATGCGTCGGCATCCTCGCCGGCCTCCTTCTTGGCTTTGGCTTCCTTGGCGTAGAGCACAGCCACAGCACCGCTGCCACCCATCACTGCGATCTCGGCAGAAGGCCAAGCGTAGTTGAGGTCGCCGCGCAACTGCTTACAGCTCATCACGATGTGGCTACCACCATAGGACTTGCGCAGTGTCACAGTCACCTTAGGCACAGTGGCCTCGCCATAGGCATAAAGCAGTTTTGCACCGTGGAGAATCACGGCATTGTATTCCTGGCCTGTGCCTGGGAGGAATCCTGGTACATCGACGAGTGTCACGAGTGGAATGTTGAATGCGTCGCAGAAGCGCACGAAGCGAGCACCCTTACGGCTGGCGTTGCAGTCGAGCACACCGGCGAACTTGGATGGCTGGTTGGCCACGATACCCACGCTGCGTCCGTTGAAGCGTGCGAAACCGACGATGATGTTCTGTGCGAATTTGGGCTGCACCTCGAAGAACTCGCTGTTGTCGGTGATGGCGGCGATGACCTGATACATGTCGTAAGCCTGGTTGGGGTTGTCGGGGATGATCTCGTTGAGAGAATCCTCCATGCGGTTGATGGGGTCGGTGCATTCCACCATAGGAGCCTCCTCACGGTTGTTCTGTGGAATGTAGCTCAGCAACTGCTGGATCATGGCGATAGCCTCTTCCTCTGTAGCTGCAGTGAAGTGGGTGACACCCGACTTGGTGGAGTGAACGCTGGCGCCTCCAAGGCTCTCCTGATCCACATCCTCGCCAGTGACGGTCTTCACCACCTTCGGACCTGTAAGGAACATGTAGGAAGTGTTCTCCATCATCAGTGTGAAGTCTGTGAGGGCTGGTGAATACACAGCACCACCGGCGCAAGGGCCAAAGATACCTGAAATCTGTGGCACTACACCAGAAGCGAGGATGTTGCGCTGGAAGATCTCAGCGTATCCACCCAGGGCGTTGATGCCTTCCTGAATGCGCGCACCGCCCGAGTCGTTGATGCCGATGCAAGGAGCGCCCATGGTCATGGCCATGTCCATCACCTTGCAGATCTTCTGAGCCATGGTTTCTGACAGAGAACCACCATTGACGGTGAAGTCCTGTGCAAAAACGAAAACAAGGCGACCGTTGATTGTACCGCTACCGGTGACAACGCCGTCGCCAAGATATTGCTTCTTCTCCATGCCGAAGTTGGTGCAACGATGGAGTTTGAACATGTCGTATTCCTCGAAACTGCCTTCGTCGAGGAGCATGGCTATACGTTCACGTGCAGTGAACTTGCCTCTTTGATGCTGTTTGTCGATGGCTTTCTCACCACCGCCCAGACGCGCTTTCTCACGGAGTGAAATCAACTCCTGGATTCTTTCTGTTTGTTTGCTCATATCTGTTTCTTGTTTTTCCTTAGGTTGAATCAAGCCTTTTCGCAAAGTTCAGTGAGCACACCTACTGTTGACTTGGGGTGGAGGAATGAGATCATCATCTGCTCTGCGCCTGGACGTGGAGCCTGGTCGATGAGGCGGATACCCTTCTCGTCGCATTCAGCCAAAGCGTTGGCCACACCGTCTTCAACGTAGAATGCCATGTGATGAACGCCACGGCCGCCCTTCTCCAAGTATTTGGCCACAGTGCTATCCTCACTTGTTGGCTCCAGAAGCTCAATCTTCACTTCACCACACTTCAGGAATGCAGTCTTCACTTTCTGGTCGGCTACTTCCTCAATTGCGTAACACTTCAGTCCGAGTACATTCTCATAGAAAGGAAGTACTTCCTCAATGCTCTTGACAGCGATGCCAAGATGATCAATACGTGAAATTTTCATAATGTTTAGTAGTTATTGTATGAAATTGGTAACTTTTATGTGTAACAGATAGATGCAGGTGCAAAAAAATATTGCATCCATCTACTCAAATTACATATTTTGTGCAAATTTACACTTTTATTTTGATAATAAGGAAAGAAAAACAATTATATTATTTTTCAACTTGCATTTTTTCTTTTGCAGCATCCATGTAGGAGGTTCGGCATTCCTGCCGAACCTCCTACTTGCCTTAAATCAGGTCCACCACAGTGATGCCAGCTCCTCCAAGACGGATGTCTTCGTCGTGGAAGTCTGCCACGGCTGCAATGGTGGAAAGGTACTGCCGTATGAGTGAACGGAGGATGCCTGACCCCGTGCCATGAAGAATCCTTACCCTCGGCACACCGCTTACCAGAGCGTCGTCGATATAGTACATGATGGCCTGTACTGCCTCGTCGCCTCGCATTCCCCTGACATCGATGTCCTGGCGGAACTCAAGTTTTCGGTCGCGTATGTCGTTTTGTGTCTGTCGAGTCAGGAAGGTGTCGGCTCGTTCTTCTTTCTTTGGTGGAGCGGAAGGCAAGAGTCGGTCCAAGGCGATGTTGGTGACCATCGAACCGAAAGTCACCTGTGCCTGCTTGCCATTGATTTTGTTAATCTGTCCCACGGTGCTTTGTCCTTTGATGACCACGAAGTCTCCCACGCCCAGAGGCTGGTTCTCATTCTTTTTCGTTTCTGCTGCTTTCCCGTCAGTGGTTTTGGCTGCTTTTTCATCCTTGCGTTTCTGCTTCCTTTCCTGACGGGCTTTCACCTTCTCCATCTGCCGTTTGATACGTCCTTCAAAGAGCCCAGGATCAATCTCGCGCACTTCCTGCTTGAAGTCGTTCAGTTCCTGACGTGCATTTCGCGTGCGCTCCTTCTCCGCCTCGGCTTCCTTGATTTCCTTGATGGTGAGTTCGATTTTCGCATTCGAGGAATTGATGATTTCAAGGGCCTGCGCCTTGGCCTTGGCTATGATTTCTCGTTTTTCCTCTTTCAGGGCCTCTATTTCTTTTTCGTATCGGTCGATGGTCTGTTGCAGTTGCTTCTCATGCTGGTGGATGGCGTCGCGCTTGTTCTCCCAGTATCGTTTGTCGCGTACGATGTCTTGCAGATATTTGTCGGCATTGATATAGTCCTGACCCACAATCTGCGACGCATCTCGGATCACCTCGTCGGGGATGCCGATCTTGCGGGCGATCTCCACAGCAAATGAACTGCCGGGATTGCCGATACGGAGTTGGAAGAGCGGCTGCATCTCGTTGCGGTCGTAGAGCATGGCTCCGTTCACCAGTCCTTCTGTGTCTTTGGCCAGTAGTTTCAGGTTTTGGTAGTGTGTGGTGATCACTCCGAACGCCTTTTTGGCATTGATGCGTTTGAGCACCGCTTCCGCCATGGCCCCACCGATCTGTGGTTCGGTGCCTCCACCGAACTCATCAATCAGCACCAGACTCGCACCGTCAGCATGTCGCATGATGTTTTTCATGTGAAGCAAGTGCGATGAGTAGGTGGAGAGGTCGTCCTCGATGCTCTGGTCGTCACCGATGTCGATAAAGATACTCTTGAAGATGCCCATTCGGCTGCTTTCAGCCATGGGTACGAGCATACCGCATTGCATCATGTATTGGAGCAGTCCCACCGTCTTGAGGCACACCGACTTACCTCCTGCATTGGGTCCGGAGATGATGAGCAATCGCTGGCGGGGAGTCAGTTCGATATCGAGCGGCACGACCTTTTTGTTGTGTTTGGCAAGAGCTTGTTGGAGTAGGGGATGAGTGGCATAACCCCAGTCGATGGCAGGTCGGTTTTCAAGTTGTGGTTCCCTGCAGTTGTTGGCGATGGCAAACCGTGCCTTGGCGCGTATGAAGTCAATGTCGGCGAGAAACTCGTAGGAATAGATGATATCTTGCACATCGGGTCTCAAAGCATCGGCAAACTCCAGTAGTATGCGCATGATCTCGCGTCGTTCATCGCTTTCCAACTCCCTGATACGGTTGTTGGCCTCCACCACCTCCGCCGGTTCGATATACACCGTCTTTCCCGTGTCGGACTCGTCGTGGACGATACCTCGTATCTTGCGTTTCAGGGCTGGAGCCACGGGGATGACCAGACGTCCGTCGCGCATAGTGGGTGCGATGTCCTTATCCACCAAACCATCACTTTTGGCCGTTTTCAGGATGTTCTGCAAGGAGCGTGAAATGCTGTTGGTTGTTGCCGCGATATCGTGGCGGATCTGGGCCAGGGTGGGAGAGGCGTTGTCTTTGATGTTGCCGAACTTGTCGAGTATCTGGCCTATGCGCTTCACCACTTGAGGGTAAGTCCTCACGTCCTGGCTGAGCGTCTGCAGGGTGGGGTAGGTGTAGGACATATTGCCATTGTCGAGTTCATGTCCTTTCTTGAGGAAGGCGACAATGTCGGAGATGGTGGTCAAGGATCGTTGCAGGTCGAAGAGTTCTCGTTCGTCGAGGAAGGTGTGGGCGATTCTGATGCGTTTGAGCGAAGGCCTCACATCGAAAAAATGCTGGTCAGGGAAGTCGTCTTCTTGCAGGATTTTCACAAATTCAGAAGTCTGTCGCAGCAGTGTGGTCAACTGGTCGTAGTTGGAGCAAAATTCCATCTGCGCGACTCTTTCCTTGCCTAATGGACACAGGCATGCCTCAGTGAGTTGGCTTCTCACTGCGTCGAATCGTATTTTGTTCTCGAATTGATCTGGATAAAGCATGAATGATTATTTCAGAGTGCAAAATTTATATATTTCAGGAGATAAACAATCAGAATAGACATCCCCACAAGAACGCGAATGGAGGCGTTGGGACGACCGCTCTTCTTTCCTTCGGGAAACAACGGCTTAAATATCTCCTCGTCTATCTTCGTGGTCACGAGGCTGTAGAACTGGTTGTGCCAGGCATTAGGGTCGGAATACTTCTTGGAGGCACGGTTGCCCAACAGCATCACGGGAGCCGTGAACATGTCCAGTTGAGGGTTGGGGTCTGTCTTCTTAAACATCGTCTTCCTTTTTGATTGATGATGTAAAGGTACAAAAAATATTCCAGAAATCTGCATAAAACAGAGACTATTTTAGTGCAAAAGCAAACAATTTTAATATGCCTAACTTTTTAAAGTGGGCTCAGTTAGTGATATTGAAACAACTTTGTGGTACTAGCTGCCATATAAACAAAATATATCGATAATAATTTCCGAGTGCAAAGTTATTGAAATGTTTCTGTTTAGCAGATGTTTTTTTTAATTTTTTTATGTTTTTAGTGCCCTTTTCTGCTACCTTTCATTGTCGTAGTCTCTCAAACAACTGGTATTTAGAAAAAACCGATTGCAACTGCTTATCATTCATCCCTTTTAAACAGTTTTCATGGAACAAGCCTATATCTTGATTGTTTGGGTTGAAGAACATACAAGGGTCGTGAACCTGGATCTTATAACACTGGGTACCGTTAAGCAACGACATGGCTTTGAACCAAACGTCATCAGCCAAAGGGCAGATGGCCATGAATGTGCTCTCGTTGAATACCTCCATACTGAGTGAATGAGGAGGATAAAGAGTTCCTCCACCACCTGTGGGGAACACTAAAAAGGACGGACCAACCTCGGTCGTATTGCGATACCAGTTCATATATTTGTCGGGAGTGCCATCTTCTATTAATTTGATGATATGGGCTCGGTTGGTGTGTATGTATTGTGGATAATTCTGATAGGATAATAGCAGGTTCTCCAGCATATCGGGGGCAAAGATAATGTCATCGTCAATGGTCACGATGATGTCGTCAGGGTGTCTCATCAACGTCGGAATTAATTTCTTATATGACTTGATGTCTTTATAGAAACCTATTTCAAGCCCGCGCCCAATCTGATTCTGAAGATATTTAGGAAGAATGATGTTTTGCCAATCCTCCTGCAACCACAAGATAATATTGTTAGGCTTTACTGTCTGTTGCATGATTGACTCTATGGACAGAAACACTTCATAAAGACGTTTGCTGTATGTGGTTAGGCTGACTACGATTTTCTTTCCATCGAAATAATTGTCGCTTGCTATTCCCCTTTCCGTAGAATGCAGGGCGTAATTTTCCAACTGCAGCATACGGTGATAGAATAGGTTGTCTTTCATCAGCGTGTCGTAAATCCTTTTCGATGCTTCTTTGGTGAAGGATTCGCGTAATGCATATATATGCTTGAAATATCGTTCCTTGAGATTGTTGAACATTGTCTTTTGGGTATTGGAAATGATGATGATAGGGGGATAATCATGCAGGATGATGCGTTTTCTGACGCAAAGACCATACTATGATGAGCAAATGAGGAGATATACTGTATAACAGGGAAATAATCTGTTGTGCCTTCCCGTTTGTAAAACGGAGGTTTGGAGCGTTCTTCGACAAATAGCTCATGACTCGCAAACGATTGCTAAATCCATGAATATCTCTTAAGGTGTTACTTATCAAGTTATGAAATGAAGCGAAGACGTCATCTTGAAGCTTCTTTGTCTCAGCTGGACCAGATTCTCTCAATTCCCTTAATTCCCATGTCTTGCCAATAGCAATACTGAAATCACGGGCGTGGCGCAATGTAAAACGTGATTGCACAGAACCGACCCATTTTCTGTGAATGACCATTAATTTGTTGGTCCTCAAACATCTGTCGGCTCGAAGATAACTTTCATGAGTGAATGGCACATCTTGATAGTATATCCCTGGGACAAAATGAAGGTGCTTTTCCTGTAGAAAACGCCGTCTAAATAAAGACCGCCAAACATAACATTCTTTGGGGGTGAGTTCTTCCAGGAAGATTTGCTTACCTGTTTTCTCGTTCCATTCAATGACATCTTGTGCTGGAATTTGAAATGGCATACTCAACTCTTCATCACTCATTCTCAAGAAATCAGCCATCATAACATCTACTTCCGAGTTGAGAGCTTTCTCCAATATCAAAGGCAGACTACCGGCAATCAGCAAATCGTCGGAGTCGAGCATAAGAACGTACTCGCCTGTGGCTCTGGCTAATGCTGTGTTGCGGGCAACGGAAAGCCCCTGGTTCTCCTGGTTGATGATTGTGATATTGTCATGCTGTTCCAGTAAATCAGCCACAACTTCCATGCTGCGGTCGGGAGTGCCGTCGTTCACCGCGATAATCTCATATCGGTCCTCTCTAAGGTTTTGCTGGAAGATGCTTTCGAAAAAAGGGCGTATATACTTCTCAACCTTATATATAGGGACAAGAATACTGAGGTCCAACATCTATTCTTGTTTTTTAGTCATTTTGTAATAGTAATTAATATCTTTGATGTAAACTTACATTTACTGCGTGGTACCCGGGGCTTAGTGATGTTGCCCTTTCAGCGCGATTTTTCCTACAAAATTACAAACAAATTTCGGTGATACCAAATATTTTACGGAAAACCATAGGTGTAAGCTCGGAGCATGCGTGCTGTGTAGTGTCTCCGACGAAGTGTTTCTCATCATTTTTCGCTTGTGTTGATTTTTTACAGTTCTATGCAGGAGGTTCGGCATTCCTGCCGAACGATTTTGTGCGGCAGGAATGCCGCACCTCCTATCATCAGCAATGAAATGATTTTCGCGACGTTTTTGGGGATGTTTTTAAATGTTTTATTATATCTACTTTTTGGGGATAATTATACAATAGCGGTTTGATTCTGCATATTTTAGGCGGTTTTAGGGTTGTTTTGTATAGTTTTGCAATCTGTTTATGCAAAAATGTTTCATGGGTATGACATTTTTTTAATGGTTATTTGTTATTGAGAGACCCCTCGCGCAGAACGCTCGGGCACCCGACCTCAACGTTATCGAGGGGGGGCGGGTTACTGGTTATTGAGGGTATTAGTTCGGGTAAACGGGTGAATTTTGCACTTTTTGGACGATGGAGTCTGGCATGACGTAAGTGTGTCGTTATCTGTTCTTCTTTCGGCGTTTTGAAAAATCGTACAAAATTAGTGATTTAGAACGACGATAGAGAATTTTTGTAAAGCAGATACATAAATAGCCTGGAGGGTATTTGCGTATTGTTGGGCGGATGAACGTGTTATGATACCCGATATGTGCTTCAATTACCCTCATTGATGGTTGAATTTGATTGATTGCGAGAAGAAATTCGTCAAAAGGCATGTTTGTTTTCGTTATTTTGTGTTACTTTTGTCTTATCGTTAGATTCTATATGGGTTTCTACGGCAATTCCATTTTAGATGAAATCTACGACTTAAGCAAATCATTGCGGATTGAAAGATTAGAATGCATGTTTTCAAGCCCATCATTTATGGTTGTTAACCGATAGTCATGGCCGAAATTCCAGTCAGCGAACATTGAGTTCGTTGTCTCTTATTAACTTTGCCAAAAATAGTGGATATGCCTACAAATAAGAATGCATCGACAAGATATAAGTATTTGGACGAGTTGTTGTCTGACCGACACCACTACTACGATATTCATGACCTGACAGAGATATGCAATGACAGATTGTTTCACGCTGGTTTGCCGGAGGTGACCCAACGTTGCATAGAGAAAGACATCAATAATCTTGAATATGCACCATTCTATGCTGACATCATACGTGTCAAAAAGAATGGACGGTCTTGTATCAGGTATGCAGATCCATCGTTCTCTATCTACAAGAAAGAACTATCTGATGAAGAGAGCAACCTCATTCTTGAAGTACTCGACACCATCGGTCAGTTCGACGGTCTGGCACATTTTGAATGGCTCGACCGATTCAAAATAGGTTTAGGACTGAAGAAGCGCCCCAAGGTCATCAGTTTCAGTCATAACCCTTATCTCAAAAACTCCAACCTTTTGGGAGTGTTGTTCGACAATGCTTCCAACCAAGTTGTCGTGGAGTTGGAGTATCACACCTTTACAGATGAAAACAAGAAAACGATAGTCTTCCATCCATACCTTCTAAAACAGTATAATAATAGATGGTATATCATCGGTGCCGCCGATAGCGACAAGAAGATCCTGAATTTTGCCTTGGACCGCATCGATAAAGTCACGCCACGTCCTGAAGCCAAGTTTTATCCATGTCAGAAAAACCTGTCTGAACGTTTTGGGGATATTGTCGGAGTGACGTTTTACGAAGATCGTCCAATCGAGCATATCGTTTTCTGGGTGAGTGACGAGTCAAAGAATTATATTGACACCAAGCCCATCCACAAGTCACAGACTCCTCTGAGTGAGGATATGTCAGACCTACTCCTTCAGAAATATCCCCATCTGCAAAAAGGTGCATTCTTGTCCATCGACTGCATTCCTAACTATGAACTCATCCGTGAGCTCTGTTCTTTCGGAAAAGACTTGATCGTGCTTGAGCCCACCTCAATACAGGATGAAGTTTTCCGCAGAATTTCTTCGATGATGGAAAATTATTCGAACGTGCGAACATAGAGTTCGGATGTGTTTTATAACTTTGCATTGTAATCAAAAAAATTTAGTAAAAGAGATATGAATACAAAATTGCAAATTAAGAATTTCAGAGTATTTGATGAGCAAGGTGTCTCAATTGACATTAAGCCCTTGACAATCCTCACAGGATGCAATAGTTCTGGTAAAAGTTCTATTGTCAAGGCTGCATTTTTGCTGAATAGTTTCCTGTGCCAGATAAAGAGGGATTACGATAATGACAAGGGAATTCAACTTGATAAATATAAACTTGATTTTACTCAGTATCCCAATAGTTTATTAGGCCGTTTTGATAAGCTTGTCAATAGTGCGTCGTCTGTGAAAACAATAACAATTGAATATTCTGTTTACTCTCTCATGCTCTCGAAGGAGATAAATGTTCAACTTGTGTTTTCGTCCGATTCAAATGATGATTTGAATAATGCGTTTCTTGAGAGTCTTTCAATGAGTACGCAAGATGGTTTGTTTTTTCTACTTAAAGGTAAAGATTCTTATTGTAACCTCAATATATTGAGGGGAGATTACAGAACATTCCTATTGACAGAGTTTATGGTCCATCAATATTGTGCCATTGAATCTTTTTATGATTTAGAGGCCAAAGTGACTAAAAAAGAATATGAAAAAGAAAAGAAAAGTATCATTGGATATTTGAAGCAAGTCAACGAAAATCGTAAAAGAGACGTTTTTCGTTATGTACGTACAACAAAGCGAAAAGAATCGCTCATCAATAAAGCAAAAGAATTTAAGGTTATTGAACAGATAGATGATAATGGCTCTATTTTTTCTATACCCATTCTTGATTATTTGTCAAGATTAAATAAGAATGAGGTGGAACAATACATTCATTACACTTTTTTGGGAATCTCAAATGAATCTTTTTCTAATTGTTCTGAAAATCCTTCTATCAATAATAAAAATAAGGCTTTTACTTTTGCTACTAAAAAAGTCTTGTCTGCCTTTATTGATTCCTCTTTCGAATCCATTAAAGATTTCTTTTTCGATTACGAGAAGAATTATTTGGAACATGTCACATTTAGAAAGTGTCCATTAGGAATGTCTGAAAGAAGTGTTGGTTTGTTTGGTGCCAGTGAACTGAGTATAAATCAGGACTATCTTTTTGAGAATCCTTATAATATGCATTATGGCATACTTTCTTCTGGTTTATTTGGTGAGGATGATTCTGATGTGCCTTTAGTAGATGACGCATCTTTGCTTGCGGAAAAACAAGAAAGAATAAAAAAGTGGGAGAACGCAGATTTAACCTTTGAAATATTATATGAGGTTATTATGGCATGGAATCGACGATATACAAAAAAAGACAATCCTTCTTACGTTCATACGTCAAAAGGACCCGGTTCCTTCTATCACGTTGCCTATAAACTTCTTACGATGTTTGCTGAAGCACTTGTTTTAGAATCAATTTGTCCAGACTGGTGTGACAACATGTCCTATGTTAGTTCTTCACGCGTTAGTGTAAAGAAGTTGTATTCGCTTGAAGCCAAAGATGATTTTACAGAGTTGCTTCAGAGTTATTTTAAAGCCAAACATTCTTTTGCTGAGCGTAAAAATCATTTACGTATAGAATATAAGGTTAATGATTTCATGAACCGCTGGATAAAATTTTTTGGCTTGGGTGATTCTCTTTCTTTCCAAATTGATGAGGATGGTTTAGGCGTAAAGATCCGTCTTCATAAGTCAGCCGAAGACAAGGGGCGTCTTTTGGCAGATGAAGGCTATGGCATCACCCAGTTGGTATCGATTCTTCTCCAGATTGAGACTGCCATTATTTCAGCAAAAGTTGAAAGAGTAAACCACATTTACTGTTTGGATGATTTAGATCAATATAATACCAATGTTTTTCACTTCGATGTGAACACCATTGCTATTAAGGAGCCAGAGATCCACCTTCATCCCAGCTATCAGTCTAAGTTGGCAGAAATGTTTGCAGAAGCATACAAGCTATACAATATCCACTTTATCATTGAGACTCACAGTGAGTATCTGATTAGAAAATTTCAGACTTTGGTGGCTCGGAGAGAAGTAGAGGAAGATAACATTTCCTTAAACTATGTGTACTCTACGGAAGACTATGTTAGCCCTTCTGATTCTCGGGTGAAGCATATTTCCATCAATGAGGATGGTAGTTTGTCTGACTCATTTGGTACGGGCTTTTTTGATGAAGCTGATAACCTTTCTGTTGAATTGATGTCACTTAATATGCGGAAATCATGAGAAACAGAAAAACCATATATTGTGAATATCTGTTCATAAAATCTTTACCTCAAGATCAACTTGATGACTTTTACAGGTTCTGCAATGAATCTGTTATTGTCTTTGATATGACCCTTGAGCAGTTTTTCCAGGAGTGTAATGCAAACACAATTTTTAAGTACATTATGAAACGCCAGCAAGCTGGAGGATGTAACTTGAAATTTGATTATCATGCAGAGACTTTCGATAATGACTGTAAAAACGCGAATGTCAACTCTTTTAATCCAGTTGTCTTGATTTACCAGTCCAACAAGCAAAGGAAGATGGAGAACAGATGTAGGCAGATAACACGTCAATATGGAATTTTAGCAGCAGATCAGAATGATTTCGCAAGGAAATGTGATCTTGGCGGAGATTACGGATTTGCTATCAAGATATACACAAAGAATTCGTGGAAAAGGTTATTAGAGAATGTAGTTTTTTACGGCAATTCATTGATAATTGTCGATAACTATTTATTGAAAGACAGTGATACGTTTGATTTGAATCTTATTTCGATACTCAAGCTCATATTGCCAGAGACTTTGGAAACAACTTTCTACATCTCTTTTTTCACACAAGATACTAATTTTACATTGAAGTCAAAAACCAGGATTGTATATGGTAATCGAAAAGTGTACCACTTAGTAATTGAAAAGTGTACCACTTT
>CAMOWU010000020.1 GCA_946628545.1 uncultured Bacteroides sp.
AATCCTCCCTAAAAGAATCATTCTCGTTCATAGTGGTTCTTTTGTCTTAATAAATTGGTTATAATGATGTTTGTAACTATGGTTCGCTGTTATCCGTATGTTATAGTCCTGTGTAGGTGTGGGGGGTGATGGCCCTGAGTTCTGCCTTTACGCGTTCATCCACGTCGAGTTGTTCGATGAAGTCTTTGATGCTCTGTTCGTTGATGGTGTTGTTGGTGCGTGTGAGTGCCTTGAGTGCCTCGTAGGGGTTGGGGTAGGCCTCACGCCTCAGCACTGTTTGGATACCTTCGGCGCAAACAGCCCAGGTGTTGTCGAGATCGCGGTTGATGGCATCGACGTTGAGTAGCAGTTTCCTCAGTCCCTTAAGGGTGGATGCCACAGCGATGAGGGAGTGTCCCATCGGTACTCCGATGTTTCTCAGTACTGTGGAGTCGGTGAGGTCTCTTTGCAGTCGCGACACAGGCAGTTTCTGGCTCAGGTGCGACAGGATGGCATTGGCGATGCCCAGGTTGCCTTCGGAGTTCTCGAAGTCGATGGGGTTGACCTTGTGGGGCATGGCGCTCGATCCCACCTCGCCTGCCTTGATCTTCTGCTTGAAGTATTCCATGGAGACGTACATCCAGAAATCGCGGTCGAGGTCGATGATAATGGTGTTGATGCGGCGCATGGCGTCGAAGATGGCGCCGAGATGGTCGTAGTTGCTGATCTGAGTGGTCCATTCCTCTCTCTGAAGACCCAGTTTGTCGGCCACAAACTGGTTGGCGAAGGCCTTCCAGTCGTATTGGGGATAAGCCACGTGGTGGGCGTTGAAGTTGCCGGTGGCGCCGCCGAACTTGGCTGTGATTTTGCACGCTTTGAGTGTGTTCAGCTGTTCGATGAGTCGATAGACATAGACCATCACTTCCTTGCCCAGTCGGGTGGGGCTTGCGGGTTGTCCGTGGGTCTTGGCCAGCATGGGCACGTCCTTCCACTCTTCGGCATAGGTCTGCAGTTGGGCGATGAGCTCTTCCACTGCTGGATAATACGTCTCAAGCAGTGCGTCCTTGATGGATAGTGGCACGCTGGTGTTGTTGATGTCCTGGCTGGTGAGACCGAAGTGGATGAACTCCTTGTAGGCGGAGAAGTCGCCCATCTTGTCGAGTTGTTCCTTGATGAAATACTCCACGGCCTTGACGTCGTGGTTGGTGGTTTTCTCTATCTCCTTGACTCTTTCTGCGTCGTTGATGGAGAAGTTGTTGTAGATGTCTCTGAGCGAGCTGAAGAACTTCTTGTCGAAGTCCTTGAGTTGAGGAAGTGGCATCTCGCACAAGGCGATGAAATATTCGATTTCCACCTTCATTCTGTATTTGATCAATGCGTATTCCGAGAAATATCCGGATAGTTTCTCTGTCTTGTTTCTATAGCGACCGTCAATGGGCGAGATCGCTGTGAGCGTGTTCAGATCCATTTCTAATAATCGTTGTGTATATTAAAATAAATAAGTTTCGTCAACTTAATATAAGGCCAGTCTGCGGTGGACAGCTGAATTAATTTATAATGCTGAATTTATTTAAATAAGGTGTGGGATTGTTCTTTTGATAGGGTGACTCTGATGTACGGTCTGATTGCTGTCATTGGGGGTTGCTCGTTGCGTCATCCCTGTTCTTTTTATCCTAAATGATGCGTTCTATAAAAGGGCTTTTTCTTTTTCCGAGTGCAAAATTACAACATTTTTCTGATGCTAAGCAAATAATATGCGCTGAAAATGTCATTTTTGTTGGTGATTGTCAATATAAGCCAACCTGAAAGTGGTATAGACTTCGATGACAACGAAAATCAGGAAGGGTATGAACCATGCTGACTTGGTGAGGTAATAGCCAAGAAACCACATGGGGGTGGCAATCATGGTGATGGCTGAGAGGAGCAGGATCAAGGCTCCTGCCTTTTGTTGGGTCATGAGTCTTTTGACGTTGAGGTTGTCGCTGTCGGTGGGTGTGAACATTCTGCCTGCGAAGAACATGCAGGTGCCGATGACAAACACATAGACAGCCCAACCGGCCATCCACGACCACATCAGGGCGCCGACCAGTACCAAGGTCTCGCCTGCCAGTGTCAGAAAGGCCAATGATTTTTTTCGGTCCATGTTCTTATTCTTGGTCTTCGATGACGAAGATGTCTTCGTTTTCAGTCTTCATGTAGTATTTCTCACGGGCCACCTCCTTGATGGCCTCGGGGTCGTGCTTCAGGCGTTCGAGGGTGGCTTTGTCCTCGTCAAATTTCTTTTGGTATTTGTCGATTTCAGCTTGCAGTGCCTGTATTTCTTTCTTCTGCTTGCTGCGGTTGATCAGACTTCCCTCACCCACGAACACTACTGCTATGGCAAAGAT
The DNA here is from genome assembly GCA_946628545.1 of uncultured Bacteroides sp. GTDB lineage: Bacteria > Bacteroidota > Bacteroidia > Bacteroidales > Bacteroidaceae > RUG11857. The sequence continues at coordinate 2,367 of CAMOWU010000020.1, forward strand.
CAGAATGGCCAGTGGGTATTTGAATTTGAGGAAATAATGACGGATTGCATGTTTCATAATTTCATTCTTACATTTGGATGTGCGAAATTACACTTTTTGTCGGATATAATCAAAATTATTAGGTTTTTTTTGAATTTCCCCGCAAAAGTTGTAACTTTGCACCGCCAAGTAGGAGGTGTGGCGTTTCTGCCCCACATCAGTACTGGGCTTTATAAGTGCAATTATCAAGGAGGGGTGCCTATTTTGTTTTGGCTGAGATTATACCCATTGACCTGATCGGGATAATGCCCGCGTAGGGATTTATTTTGGATAATGCCTGACGATCTTTTTTTCGTCCGTTGCTTTCAGTATGCAAGCAGTCCACTTCTCCTCATTTAATATTTTAATATGAGAAAAATGACATGTATGGCTGCTGTTGCAGTCCTTGGTGCTTGGGTGCCTACATTGGGCCAAGCGCAGAATTCAGAAGACAGTTTGAGAATCGTTGACCTCCAGAGTGTGGAGGTGGTGGCTACCAGGGCCACTAAGACCACGCCTGTGGCGTTTCGCGACATCAGTAAGAAAGAACTTCAAGAGGTCAATTTCGGTAAGGACATCCCTTCCATCCTCCAGTTCACTCCGTCCGTGGTGGTGAGTAGCGACGCAGGAACAGGCATAGGATACACGGGCATACATATCCGCGGCACCGACCCTACGCGTATCAACATCACGGCCAATGGCATTCCACTCAACGACTCAGAGTCGCAATATCTCTACTTTGTCGATGTGCCCGACTTCACTTCCTCTGTTGACAACATTCAGGTGCAGCGCGGTGTGGGTACATCCACCAACGGAGCAGGTGCTTTCGGTGCGTCTATCAACATGCAGACCCAGAACTTCTCTGCCACTCCGTTTTTCAGCCTGGATGCCTCAGGTGGTTCCTATGGCACCCACAAGGAGACACTGAGTTTCGGAACCGGCTTGCTGGGTGGTCACTGGTTTGTGGAGGGAAGGCTCTCCAACATCGGAAGTGATGGATATATCGACCGTGCTTCAGCCGAACTCAACTCCTACTTCGTGCAGGCTGGGTATTGTGATGGCAACACCACCCTCAAGTTCATCACCACCAACGGCACCGAGCGCACCTACCATGCTTGGGACTACTCGTCGAAGCAGCAGTGGGCGACCTACGGCAGACGCTACAACCCCTCCGGCGCTTATACAGCAGCCGACGGCACTCAGGCATATTACGATGACCAGATAGACTACTTCCATCAGCAGCACTACCAGTTCCTCTGGAACCAGATTTTCACCGATGAACTCAAACTGAACGTCGGGCTTCACTACACCAACAACTTCGGCTATTATGAGCAGTATAAGGAGAGCCAGAAACTCTATAAATACCTGCTCAGTTCGGAATTGGGCTCCAAGAGCGACTTGGTGCGACGCAAGAACATCGACGGCGATTTCTATGGTGCTGTCGCATCGCTCAACTACCGCAAGAACCGCATCGACGCCTATCTCGGCGGTGGCTGGAACAAGCACGATGCCGACCACTACGGCACATTGCACTGGGTGCGCGAGTTCCAGGGAAACATCAACCCCGACCACACCTACTACGACAACAACGGACGTAAGATCGACGGTAATATCTACGGTAAGCTCAACTACCGCTTCTTGGAGGGACTGGTGGGCTATGTGGATTTGCAGTACCGCCATGTCAACTACAAGATGACCGGCACTTCGCAGGAGTTCTCTGACGATAAGCAGCAGCGCCCCTTCGACATCGACGTCAACTACAATTTCTTCAATCCCAAGTTCGGTCTGTCCTATCAGTTCGCTGGTGGTCATCAGGTTTATGCCTCCTACGGACTTGCTCATAAGGAGCCTACGCGCAATGATTTCGAGGACCAGATGGCTGAGTCACAGGAGGTGAAGCCCCGCTCGGAGCGTCTCAACGACTTCGAGTTAGGCTACCGTTTCAACTCGCGCTATGTGGATTTCGGGCTCAACCTCTACCACATGAGCTACGACAACCAGTATGTGCTGACGGGTGCTCAGGATGCCAATGGAGAGATGATTGCCCGCAACATCAAGGACAGCTACCGCATGGGTCTGGAGGCTGAGCTGCAGGTGCGTCCCTTCGATGGATTCGTCTGGAACCTCAATGGTACACTCAGTCGCAACCGCGCGCAGAACATGCACCTCAACGTGATGGACGACGACTGGAACGAGACCCCTGTGAATGTGGGCTCCACCCATCTGGCTTATTCGCCCGACCTCATACTCAACAACATCTTCAGTTATGAGTACAAGGGATGGAAGGCATCGTTGATGAGCCAGTATGTGAGCAAGCAGTACATGACCAACTCGGGTTTCCAGTCTTATGTGGATGAGGCGACAGGCGAGCAGGTCAGTGCTATGATCGATGCGTTCTTCGTCTCCAACCTCGACCTCTCCTACAGTTTCAAGTTGAAGGGCGTGAAGCGCATCACCTTAGGTGCCACCGTTTATAATATCTTCGACGAGAAGTACGAGAGCAACGGCAGTTGCTCCATGTACTTCAAGCAGGATGGCGGTAAGGTGAAGGCCTTCCACAATGCCGATGCAGGCTTCTGGTCGTGGTCCACTTATTCTTGCCAGGCACCTATTCATTTTCTGGCCCATGTGTCGGTCAACTTCTGATGACAGCAATAATCTATGGATTGGAATATAGAGACCACCGCCCAAGGCTGCCTTGGGCGGTGGTCTCTCAATCGTGAAAAAATTGACAATGGATTGGACTTTTCTTGAAATCTTCGGAACCCTGGTAGGCTTGATCTATCTGTGGCTGGAGTACAAGGCAAATATTTATTTATGGATAGCGAGCATCGTCATGCCCGCTATCAACCTTTTCGTCTATTTCAACGCTGGGCTGTACGCCGACTTTGCCATGGACATCTATTATCTGCTCATGGCGGTGTATGGCTGGATTGCATGGCGCTATGGCTTGAAGAAGAAAGGCGATGGTCAGGCTCGTCCTTTGGCCATCACCCACCTGCCTTTCAGGTCGCTGCCTCTCTTGGCCATGGTCTGGGTCGTGTTGTTCGTGGCCATCGCACAGGGGTTGATCCATTTCACCAACAGCACTGTGCCTTGGCTCGACTCTTTCACCACTTCGCTCAGCATCATCGGCACGTGGATGTTGGCGCGCAAGTATGTGGAGCAGTGGCTGGTATGGATTGTGGTAGATGTCGTCAGCGCATACCTGTACGCCTATAAGGACCTTTATTTCTACTGTGGACTGTACTCCCTCTACGTCGTCGTCGCTGTTCTTGGCTATTACAAGTGGAAGGCCATGATGACCACTGACTTTGACTCTAATCCTCACAGAATGGCTGGCTACTAAAGATGACGAGGACGATTGAGGCAAAAGAAGGAAATTATTCGCTTTATTTTAGGAAAATGTGTAGCTTTGCATATACATAATAGAGTTCATTTGAAAAAGTATATTTACCGAAAATTGCTATTTGGTTATCACTATCAGTGAGATCGTCAAGGCCGGTACTATTCCTACTGACATCCATACCTTCTCTCTCTCCGCTGATGACAAATGGTACACTCTTGACGGTCGCCGTCTCAGCGGCAAACCCACAGCGAAAGGACTGTATATAAATGCGGGAAAAAGGGTGATGATAAAATAACGGGGTTCAACGAATGCCCGTGGCAGGCCGTCACCGTCTGAATACTTTCGCCATCTATTGCTGTCCTATCTTGCTTTTTATGATAGCTTCTCCGACGATGAGGTCGAATAGGGTGGTGACCTTGATGTTCTGGCGGTTGCCGGCTACTAAGGCCACCTCGTGACCCATGGCCTCGACGACAGAGGCGTCGTCTGTGAAAGCATTCGTGTATTCCTGCGAATAAGCTTTACGGAGAAGTCCCGAACAGAATACTTGGGGAGTTTGCACCAACTTGTAGTGGCTGCGGGGGACGGTGGCGGAATGGAGCGTGGCGCCGTCAGGTGTTTCTTGTTCCGGCACGTGCCTCAAGGTATCCACCAAGTCTATCACAGGCAACGCCGCACCGAAAACCTCCGCTGCCCTGTAGCACTTTTCTATGACCTCGTCCGAGACAAACGGACGCACCCCGTCGTGCACGCCTATCAGTTCTACATCTGCATCCACCTTGGCCAGTCCGTTCTTCACGGAGTGAAAACGTGTCTCGCCACCATTGGCGATGGTCAAAGGTATGCGGAAGTCATATTGTGTGCAGAGATTCTTCCAGTAGTCTTGATGCGCCAAAGGCAATACCACCACGATCTGCATGTCGGGGTCGTGGTGATAGAATGCCTCTATGGTGTGCATCAGGATGGGTTTTCCGCCGATGGGAATGAACTGTTTGGGAAGGTCACTTCCCATCCGCAGTCCTTTGCCTCCGGCGACGATGATGACCGCCTTCTTCATCAGCATCCCTCCACGAGCATGCCCTCAGCCACCTGGCGGGCCACATCTTGTCCTTTGAAATGACTGATGATGGCATAGCCCAGGTAGTAGGCAGCAGCAGGTCCTTTACCCGTGAGGATGTTGCCATCCACCTCCACCAACTTGCCAGTGGTCGTTGCACCTGTCAACTCACCCTCGAAGCCAGGGTAGCAGGTGGCTTTCTTACCGGCGAGCAGTCCGAGGCGACCCAGCACCAAAGGTGCGGCGCAGATGGCAGCCAGTGCTTTGCCAGCCTTGGCATGCTCCACCAGCAGCTGGCGCAGCGGAGCGTAAGCATAGAGGTTGGTGGCACCAGGCATGCCGCCAGGCAGTGCCAGCATGGTGGCGTTGCTGTAGTCGTTGTCCTCGAAGAGACTGTCGGCGGCGATGCCTACACCATGTGCGCTCCTCACTACAGCCTCTCCCGTGGTGGAGACGATATTCACTTCCAGACCTGCCCTACGGCAAGTGTCAACCATTCCGAGTGCCTCGCACTCCTCAAAACCTGTTGCTAAAAATACGTATATCATAAGTTGGTTGTTGTATTGATATGTGTAAAAATGATTGCAATGATTATGTCATTCTCGCTGACTGGTACGCGGGGTACGAGGCGTCTTGCCTGCGAGGATAAGTCGCGGGATGGAAGCGCACGTCACCCATTCTGGTTAGTTCAGCTTGAATTTATACGTGATGGTTCCGTTTTCGGCATTGTTGCTGCCTGCGGAGAAACGCGACTGACGGGCGGCAGCCAAGGCTGCATTGCGCAGTGCTGCCGAAGTGGTGCCAGACTTCACGGTTGCGCTGGTCACACGGCCTTCCTTGTTGACCACGATATTGACCACGACCGTGCCCGAACTTGTGTTGTCGGGGTAGGCTGGTTTTGCGAGATAAACAGCAGTGCGGTTGCCCACATGAGCCTCTGTGCCTGTACCGCCCACGCCCGATTTGGCTCCGTGGTCGGCATTGCCGGTTGCCACACCTTGCACGCCCTCGCCTGTGGTCTCGCCACGGTTGCCATTGCCGCGAGCCTTGCCAAAGGCACCTCCCACCTTGTCGGCGGCCTTGGCTGCCGCCTCAGCCTCCGCTTTCTTGCGGGCCTCCTCTTGCTTGCGCTTGGCCTCAGCCTCGGCTTTCTGCCTTTCCAACTCCGCTTTGCGTTTGGCTTCAGCCTCGGCTTTTTTCTTGGCTTCCACTTCTGCTTTCTTCTTGGCTTCTGCTTCCGCTTCAGCCTTGCGTTTTGCCTCTTCCTTCTTCTTGGCTTCCTCAGCCGCTATCGACTTCTCGTTGGTTTTGGAGGTGATGAGCGGTTCTTTAGTGGCTGGAGTTTTCGTGTCTTTGGAAGTGGTGGGTTCGGAGGCGGCGGGTGGAGTGGTGGCTTCCTGACTGGGAACGGACTCTTCCTCCTGCGGTGTCTCCTCGTTGCTGTTGGTGCCAGGCTGCATGCTGCTTCCCGCATCCTCTCCACCAGCCTCTGGCACATAGCCCAGCATCACTGGCACTCCATCCTCTTCGGGTCGCTGGGCGAGGTTGTAGTTCATCGTCGCGAAGAAGAGGAGGAGCAGGAGACCGAGGTGGATGGCGATGGTCAGTCCTGCGGCCTTGAGTTTGTCTTTTTTATTGTCGCTGCTCATATTGTGTGCGGTCGGGTTGTCGGGTGGCGAGGACCATTTTGAGATGGAGCTCATTGGCGACGTTGAGTACCTCAACGATGTTCTTATAGGGCACTACCTCGTCGGCATAGAGTGAGACATAGAGCTCGGTAGAGTCGTTCTGTTCTTGCCGTAGGAAGTCAGACAGTTGGTCGAGGGTGATGGGTTGTTCTGTCTCATTGCCCACTGCGGCGTACATGTTCAGCTGGTTGTCGATGACCACTCTTGCCGATGCCTTGGCCTGCGTCTGCTTGTTGCCTTGTGGCAGCAAGACCTTGATGGCGTTGGGCGACACCATCGTGCTGGTGATCATGAAGAAGATGAGCAGCAGGAAGATGATGTCGGTCATGGACGACATGCTGAACAGCGGGTTGGTTTTAGTCCTTCGTTTAAGCATATCTTAGGCTTTGTGGTGGTCGTTTTCGTTCTCGTTCATCAGGTCCATGAATGCCAGTGACTTCTGCTCCAGCTCATTGACCGTACCGTCGATCTTGGCTACGAGGTAGTTGTAGGCGAAGAGGGCAACGATACCCACAATGAGTCCACCCACCGTGGTCACCATGGCCTCATAGATGCCTCCTGCGAGCATACTGATATCGATGTTGTTGCCAGCATTGCTCATCTGCCAGAAGGCCTTGACCATACCAGTGACGGTGCCGAGGAATCCGAGCATGGGCGCACCGCTGGCGATGGTCGAAAGCACGGGCAGTCGGCGTTCCAGGTTGGCCACTTCCACGTTGCCAGTGTTCTCGATGGCGGTCTGTATGTCCTGCGCGGGTCGGCCTATACGGCTGATGCCTCTCTCCACCATGCGTGCGGCAGGTGAGTTGGTCACGCGGCAGAAGTTGACTGCCGACTTGATGTCGTTGTCCTTCATGTAGTCGCGTATGCGGTCCATGAACAGTGGGTCGCTTTTGCTTGCCTTCCTGATGGCGATGAAACGTTCGAAAAAGATGTAGATGGCCAGGATAGACATGATGCCCAGCACAACCATGATCCAACCGCCTTTGCTGGCGAGTTCCAGTAAACTCATTGATGATTCCATTTCTTTTGTCGTTGTAAATTCGTTTTTTTATGGCTGATGCCACATTTTTCAGTGATAAAATGCCCGTTAAAGATGAAAATAACGTAAATTTGCGCACAAATGTATATCATTTGATTCAAATAGGAGTGATTTCAAAGCTTAAAGTTGCTTTCAGAATCCTTAAAGATTCTTTAAATCAGATTCAAACGTCTGATAGAGCCGACTTTTTGCGACGTTTGCGGGAATTCTCCTTGTCGGAAACCAACGGACGCGACACGTCGCGTCCCTACAAGCAATCAATTATAAAGGATGGAGAAGAAGAGATTTGCCATATTCGGTAATGTGTATCAAGAGAAGAAGTCAATGGCCGTTCAGAAGATGTTCAACGTGCTGCTGGCGCATGATGCGGAGTTGTCGGTGGAGCGTGGTTTCTACACTTTCCTCACCGAGGGTCATAAGATCGATGTGCCTACATGCCGCATCATCGATGGCAGCGACTTTGATGCCGACATCGTCATCAGCATGGGCGGTGACGGCACTTTCCTCAATGTAGCGAGCAGGGTAGGGGAGAAGGAAATACCCATTTTGGGTGTCAACACAGGTCGTCTGGGTTTCCTTTCCTGCATCAGCGCAGAGGACATCGAACCGATGATCGACGAGATCTATACCGGCGACTATCTGGTCGCCAACCACTCTGTGCTGCAAGTCTGTTGCGACGAACAACCCCTGGCGGGTTATCCCTTCGCCCTGAACGAGGTGTCGATCCTCAAGCACGACAGCAGCTCGATGATCAGCATCAACACCTCCATCAATGAAGAATATCTGACCACTTACCAAGCCGATGGCCTGCTTGTCAGCACCCCCACTGGATCTACTGCCTACTCGCTCAGCGTAGGCGGTCCCATCATTTATCCCGAGAGTGCCAACATCCTCCTGACACCCGTCGCCCCTCACAGTCTGAACATGCGCCCTCTGGTGCTCAACGACAATGTGGAGGTGGAACTGAAGGTGGGCAGCCGCAGCCATAGTTTCCTCATCTCCATCGATGGCAGGAGCCAGAGCTGCAGGGAAAACGTGCACATCAGGGTGCGCAAGGCTCCCTTTGTGGTGAAGGTGATCTCACGCAGAGGACAGAGTTTCTTCTCTACCATCCGGCATAAAATGATGTGGGGGGCCGACAACCGAAATTAAAAAAGCCATAAAAAAGGCAAAAAATGTCATTTATTTTTCTGTATTTCTCAACAATTGCATACATTTGCCAAGTATTTAGTAACAAACACATACCAATCATTCAATGAAAACAACTGATCCATTTGAGGATTTAGCGTTGGAGGTGACTCCCAAAGCCCTTTTGCAGGGTGAAAGCACAGATGCGAAGAAATTAGGGGCGCAAGAGGCCCTGGCTGTTCTCAAGACGATTGTCAGCAACGACTACGACGTGTTGAAAATGGTGAGAAAGTATCTACGAGAGAAGAATGCACAGAAAGACACTGGTCGTATCACTGAAATCGTCAACACATTCAACTCCTACAGCAAAGCGGTACTTCAAGAGAAGCTCGATGCCTTCAAGGCTGGCAAGGGCGAACTCTCACCTCTGTCGGTCGATATGGTGAAGAAGTTCTTCAAGACCAACAATGCGCCCGCAAAACTTGAAGATGCGGTCAATGCCTTTGTGAGCATTGTCAAAGACTGAGGGCTGCGACTTTCGGGAAGTGAGGAGGATAGCATTTGAGGCGATATATAGTCATATTATGTTTGTCGGCTTTGGGGCTGACGGGATTGATGGTTTCCTGTGGTGAGGACCGTACTTATCAGTACGATGAACTCACCAAAGGCAATCATAGTATGGTGGGGATTCTGCAAGAGTCTTACCTCTGGGCTGACCAGATGAAGACCGACATCGACTGGAAAGGCTACTTCGGTAGTGGAGAGACGTTTTTCAAGAAGTTGCTCTATCCCAAAGACAGTTGGTCGTACTGCACCATCGACACCGTTCAGGCCGACAAGTTCGCACGTGGTTACTTCAACCATCTCAACTCCTATGGCATGGACTTCGACGTGATGACCGATCCTACGGGTGGTACCAACCGCTCGTACGCCCGTGTGCTTTATGTCGCGACTGGCTCCGAGGCCGACAAGGCGGGGGTGCAGCGTGGGGATTTCATCTCGTTTATCAACGGCAACAGGGTTGCCACATCCAATGCCAGTAAGATGGTCAGTGGCGACAGCATCACATTGACCATCAATCATATCGAATACAATATTGAGGAGGAACTGCTCTATTGGGCTGACACCACCGAGGTGGTGCTTGGCAAGTCGTCCTACGTGGAAGACTATCCTTATTTCGTGACCGCCGCTTTCAGTTATCAGTCGAGAACCATAGGCTACATGATGGACACACGCTTGATAGCAGGTCCTTATGAGAAAGATCCGCAGAGCGTGGAGTATCGAGATGACATGGATAGCATTTTCGCTACTTTCAAGTCGTTGGGCGTCAATGAACTGATTGTCGATCTCCGCTACTGCAACCGAGGCGAGATGAGTATGGTGGAGCGTCTGGCTTCATATATCGCCGCTTATCACCATGATGGAGAAGCGTTTCTCACCTCTCACTGGCGCGATGACCTCAGCAGCCACAACGCTGAGTATAACTATGACCTTTCGCTGACCAATGGCAACGCGCTCGACCTGAGCCGAGTCACTTTCATCACCAGCCGTTATACCACAGGGCCAGCTGAGTGGCTGATTCATGGCCTGCAGCATACTTTGGGGGCGGACAACGTGCATATCATCGGTCTGACCACGGCTGGTCAGAATGTGATGACCAGTGCCGTCAGCACCGATTTCTCCATGACGCTCTATCCGGTGGTGGCATACGTGGGTGACGCTACGGGCGACTATGACTATTCTGCAGGCATCGCCCCTACTTTTGAGGTTGATGAAGCCAGTTATGTCCACATGTACAATTTTGGCGGTTTTGAAGAGATTTTGTTCTTCGATGCGGTCTATTCGTTGTTTCACAGCAATCAGGAGGAGTGAAAACCAGAAAAACGAATAAAATCGCAATAAAAATTGGTGTTTCGGCGTAAATGTTGTAATTTTGCACCCCGAAACACGCGAGTCCTTGATAACCTCGCCAAAAAAACAAGAATTATGCAAAATAAAAATGTGTCGGTATCCTTTATGATTTGTGGGATACTTTTCTGTGTCTGCCTGATATGTTCAAACATGCTGGTAGTCAAGTCTTTTGAGTTCGGACCTCTGAATTTCACTGGTGCCTTGTTCGTTTTCCCCATCAGCTACATCCTCAACGACTGCATTTCCGAGGTGTGGGGCTTCAAGAAAGCCCGACTGATCATTTGGATGGGATTTCTGATGAACTTTCTCGTTGCGCTCTTTGGAGCCTTGGTTGATGCCATCCCCGGTGCGCCTTACTTCGAGATGAACGATGCTTTCCATGCCATCTTCGGTCTGGTGCCGCGTGTGGCAGCCGCATCCTTCCTGGCTTTCCTTGTGGGCTCTTTCCTCAATGCCTACGTGATGTCGAAGATGAAGGTGGCAAGTCAGGGACGTCATTTCTCTGCTCGCGCCGTTCTGTCGTCGTTGGCGGGTGAATTGTCCGACTCAGTCATTTTCTTCCCTCTGGCTCTGGGTGGCATTGTGCCTTGGGACAAGATGGGGCTGATGGTGATCACTCAAGCAGTGCTGAAGACCGCCTATGAGATCGTGATTCTTCCACTCACCATCAAGATTGTCAACTGGTTGAAGAAACGTGAAGGAACAGATGTCTATGACCATGACATCTCTTATAACGTGTTCCGCGTGCGGGAGATTTAATTCACTGTACAGACGCGAGTTGCCGCATCCTGCATGAAACGGATGCAGCAACTCGCGTCGCTTTGCTAAAGGTATATTCGTTGTTTTATTATGAGTAGAGAGAAAGAAAACCTTGTCCTTTTGGGCAACAAGTCGGAATACAGGTCGGACTACGACCCCAGTGTGCTGGAGACGTTCGAGAACCTTCATCAAGAGAATGATTATTGGGTGCGCTTCAACTGTCCTGAGTTCACCAGTTTATGCCCGATTACAGGTCAGCCCGATTTCGCTGAGATCGTCATCGAGTACATACCCGATGTCAGAATGGTGGAGAGCAAGAGCTTGAAACTGTATCTTTTCAGTTTCCGCAATCATGGCGATTTCCATGAGGATTGTGTCAATATCATCATGAAGGACTTGATTCGTCTGATGGATCCCCGATATATCGAGGTGACAGGATTGTTTGTGCCGCGCGGTGGCATATCCATTCATCCTTATGCCAATTATGGACGCCCAGGCACCAAGTACGAGAAATTGGCGGAGCTGAGGCTCAGCCATCATGATCTGTAATAACGTTTATGGGTTAATCCCCACCCCTGCCCCTCCCCTGATAGGGGAGGGGAGTTTTTATGATAGGTCGAGGTTGAGGCGTTCGCGCAGTTTGAGCAGACAGGGGTTCATGCTGCACATGTTTTTGAACTGTTCTTGTCTGGAATAGGCTCGAGGCCTTTCTTTGACTTCCCTGAGTCTCACCGACATGTTAATGCTGTTGTTGTCCAACTTTTGGCGCAGGTATTGTTCGATGGCACTTCTGCTGTTTTTGAGTTGTTCCTCTACCGACGGATTGTTGGCCAGCACTTCGAAGTTGTTGCTGCTGGTGATGTTGAGGTTGCTTTCCAGGTCGAGCAGTCTTTGTGCCAATGCCGTTTCTTGTTGTGGCAAGGTCTTGGCAAAACTGATCCATGCCATGGACAGTTGTTGGCTGTCCAGCGGTTTGTCGATGTGTGATGGTTCAACTGGAGTCGATCCCTTAGTCTGATCTGTAGTTTTTTTTGTGCCGTCTTCCCTTGTCAGCCTGATTGAAGCGGTGATGGAAAAGCCTGATGTCTTTGTGTTGGATATGCTCGAGGCTACTGGCGCTTTGTTGGTCATGGTTGAGGCCGATGTGGCTTGAGACCTCGTGGGCGCAGACGCAGTGGCCACATGTTGGGTTGCGGCCGTAGCTGGAGCGCTGTTCTTCACGCTCAGCTTGAATATGGGTTTAAGTATCTTCGCAGGGCGACGCCCCGCGCTTTCACCGTCGTCTTGTGCGGCCTGAGCCACTTCTATCAGCGTCAGTTCCACCAGCAGTCGTTTGTTCTTGCTTTGCTTGTAGTTGATGTCGCAGTTGTTGAGCAGTTTCATGGCCTTGACGATGAAATTGCTCTTGCAGCGTTGAGCTTGAGTGTTGTATTGCTGCTGGATTTCCTTGCTGGCCTCGATGAGCGATATGGTTTGCGGGTCGCGAGCCACGAGCAAGTTGCGGAAGTGCTGTGCCAGTCCGGTGACGAAATAACTCATGTCGAACCCTCTGTTCACGATGTCGTTGAGTGTGAGCAGCGTTTCCGTGATGTCGTTGCCAAGGAAATAGTCTGTGATGCGGAAATAGTAGTTGTAGTCGAGGACGTTGAGGTTGGCGATTGTGGTGGCGTAGGTGATATTGCCCTGGGAAAAACTGGCCACCTGGTCGAAGATGGACAGGGCATCGCGCATACCTCCGTCGGCCTTTTCGGCGATGACGTTGAGTGCTGCTGGTTCTGCGGTGTATCCTTCTCGCTGTGCCACACTTTGAAGGTGAGACACAATATCTTGTATCTCCATGCGCTTGAAGTCATAGACCTGGCATCGGGAGAGAATGGTGGGCAGGATCTTCTGCTTCTCGGTGGTGGCGAGGATGAAGACAACGTGTGCTGGTGGTTCCTCCAGTGTCTTGAGGAAGGCGTTGAAGGCTGCTTGCGAGAGCATGTGCACCTCGTCGATGATGAACACCTTGTACTTGCCCACCTGAGGCGGTATGCGGGTTTGTTCCATCAGTGTCTTGATGTCCTCCACACCGTTGTTGGAGGCGGCGTCGAGTTCGATGATGTTGTAGGAGCGTTGTTCGTTGAACGACTTGCACGACTCGCACTCATTGCATGCCTCGCCATCGGGCTGTCGGTTCATGCAGTTGATGGTTTTGGCGAAGATGCGTGCACAAGTGGTCTTACCCACTCCTCTGGGACCGCAAAAGAGGTAAGCGTGTGCCAGATGACCTGATGCGATGGCGTTCTTGAGTGTGGTGGTGAGCGCTTGCTGACCTACGACACTGTCGAAACTCATCGGCCTGTATTTTCGTGCTGATACGATGTAGTTGTTGTCCATGATTCTTTTTGGTGTGACAAGCTGGGTGTGGTATTTTATAGAAGTCCTTTATAGTTATTGGCAAAGTTAACCATATTTTTTGAGAAAACAATGACGAAGGTACGAAAATGCTTAAAAAAAGGTATGCGGCCGATTCACACCGACCGCATACCTTTACAAATGAGAACATTTGTGAGACTTGGTGTAGATGATGAGAAAAAACACCGTCATCTCTGGTTGCTATAAACTAACTAACTTAACTAATTATTTCCACAAGTAAAACTTTTTCTTTCGCTTGCAAAATTAGCACAATCATTGCAATCATATACTATATATTTGTTTCAAAAGTTTGCGTATTTTTATCATATCGCGACATTTTGAAAAATTGATTCAGAATTGATATTTTTTGGTTGAAGTATGGAATGAAACAACTGTTTATTCGAATATTTTCTCAACTATAGCTGCTGGTAAACCCTTTTTTCACCCTAATCATCAGGTGCTTTTTATTTCCTTTTTTCTCTTGAAACGGCCATTCAGTATCCGCTGGTTTTCGGATGATGTTTTTTTTTAGGGTTAATTCTAACTTTTTGTTGATGAAATATGTCTTTTTTCTGTTGTTTCAAGATAATAATTTGATTATTACTTGGGTAAAAGTGTAAAAAAACTAAATTTGCAGCGTGAAAGCTACTCAATCACTCTGTAATCTATGAATATTGGTTGTGCCTCTTTGTTTGGCAACCACAACTTTGAAAAGATGAAATACGAGTTTCTGATTGAATGTTCAATGAAGAGCTAAACATCCTCGTTGACTCAATCCGAACAGATGAAAAACGTGTTTAAACGATTAAGGATTTATAGTGTTATTAATTATTAAAACGAGTTGATTATGAGGAAAAGAAATGTTTTGTTGACGGTTTTTGCGATGACCGCCTTTGTTTCCTGTCGGGACAGTAGCCGTGAGAGCGGCAATTTGCCCTATTCACAGGATGAACTTGAGTTTTTGATGCGTTACACACAAAAGTTCGAATCTAAGTTTGGTGAGGTCAATACATCTCACAACTGGGGGTTTGGACTACAACCCATTGCCGGTGCGGAGAAAAGTTCTCGAGTCGCTGTGGTGAATTCCAATGAATGGGTTGATGTCTATCATTTCGATGTACCCGGTGGTTTGTCTGCCAACCAGAACCTGCCCTGGGGATGGGCACACGGCGATGTGACAAACTATGAGCGTGCATACGTCTATTGGTGGTTCTCCACACACCGTTGGCCTGTGACGACAGAAGTGAACTGGAGCGACTATTTCATTCAGTATGTCTGGGGACAACCCGAGCATTCCGACTTGAATGGTGATGGCACACGCTACAATGACGGCATTCCAGACTATGGTATGGACAATATCAAGGCCATCTTGCCTGGCAAGGAGTCAGCCAATCCCGCTTCCAACATCACTTCCGAGAATGCCAATACTCATATCTTCAGTGATTTATTGAGTGACTATGAGCATGTGAGTGATTTCAATGCCGGTGGGCGTGCCAGAGAACAGGTGATGTATGAGGCCAACTCCAGCACCAAGGATTTTCTCTATGAATCGTCTTTCGGGAGTGAGTTTCACAACAACTGGACTCTGCAATATATCAACGGCAACTATTATCTGGCCTTTGATTACTGGCATGAGAAGAAAGATGCCAATGGGAACATTGTCTATGATAATTGCAATCCCGTTCCTGCCGATGGATATTACAACGACTGGATTCTGAAGTTGGGAAGTGGCACCCACACTGTTGACAACTACACCCGTCGTGTGATGTGCGAGGACCTGGGCAACACGTTCGACTGGGATTTTAATGATGTGGTGTTTGATGTGACTACATTCATGGAGAACCAGGAATACTATGCCATGATCACACTTCAGGCAGCAGGTGGTACAAAACCCATCTTTGTGGGCGATTTTGAGCATGAGGCTCATGCCATGTTTGGTGTGCCACATACTCAACCCGTGAATGTGGCGGCTGGCGTGATGCGCCCTGCGGTGGTCTGGCGGTTGAAATTGACTGACGACCAGTTGGAAACGATTGACGGCGTGGTGTATGCCAAGACTGAGTCCATACCTATTTATGTTGAGGTTGATGGTATTGTGGCAGGAGAGGCAGTGCCTTACGAGATTCAGAATGAGAAGGGTTTGGCCCCACAGAAGATTTGCTGTCCTGTCAACACCTATTGGTTGAAAGAGTTGACAGGTATAGAGAAAGGGCATCCCCGTTTCACGTCCTGGGCCAAGGGTGGCAGCAAAGCCACCGATGAAACTCTTCCTGTGGATGATGAGTTCTTTGTGACCACCACCAATGGCACACCCAACTTCTCCTATCTGTATGCAGATCTTGGCAAGCCCTATGCCGTGACTTATGCTCCTGGAAAGGAGAACGGTTGGCAACAGACCACTTTCACTCCTTGGAAGGAACTGTGGGAACGCAGAGACAAGATTGACACCCAGTTCACCCAAGATTGGACTTATACAAAGAGCTGGAAAGAGGTGCGTGAGAATGGTGTTTTGGTAGGGCATGCACCCAACGAGACTTATTCTCGTAGTTTCATCCAGGAGGCACCCTATATCTTCAGTGGCACTGGTACGGATGACCCGATAGCCTTGTCGCCCGATAAAATGCAAGTCATTATCAATAGTGCTGCCACTTATAGCGAATTCTACAATGGTGTGGTATGGCAGCCCAGCGATGGCAACCAATAGATAAGACCATAACCTGACTATAGAAAGGGGCTGAACCAAGACGGTTCAGCCCCTTTCTATACTTATGGTGGTTGTGTTGATGCTATCGTTTATATGGTGACTCTTCCATGAAGAGGAAGGATGGCTTGTAGCCTCCGCAGTCGAGCACCAGTTTCTCAAACACTGTGCCAGGCTCTATGGGCTGGAGAGTGATGGTGTGGTAGCCATCGGCAGAAGGTGTGAGTGAGAATTTTTCCTTGCAGTCGATGATCCTTCTTGCCACAGTGGGATACATGCGTGTGTAAGCGTTGTTCTGGTCCTCGTTGAGGTCGTGGTTGTAGTTCACCTCGCGAGGAGTGCCACCATCTAAGGCAATGGTGAAACGGTGCCCTTTGGCATTGGCGAACGCCAGTGTGGATTTGATGACGACATGCAGTTCCACCTCCTTCACATCCTTGGGTACCAATACCTTGTAGGAGAGCGAGGCATTGTCGGTGGGTTGCGAATAAGGCTGGAGAGATATGCCGCTGAGGGTGCGTCCCATATAAGGAATGACAGTCCATTTGGCATTGGCTGCGTCTGTTTTGGCGAAATAGTGTTCTGCCTCGATAGCGGCCACACCGTTGTTGACGCTGAACACATAACCACCATCGGTGAGGTTGGCTGTATCGATACGCTCCACCTTGGGCATGATGTCTGCTGGGAAGTTGTCGTTCCAGGATGTGTAGCCGATATGTTTCTGAATCATCATGTTCTTCCACTTGCCGTTCGACATGACGTTGTTGTAGTCGTCCATCAATTCCTTGTCGCGCTTGAAGTCAGCCTCCACACGGTCTGCCCACTCGTTGGCGCGGGGATCACCCAGTCGGAAGAGATGCCTGTTCATGGCCTGAGCGTAGTACATGTCATAGACGTTGGCCATCGCTTGTACGGGGAAGAGCACGAGTTGCTTGTAGGCGTCGCGGTATTTGGGGTCGAGTGTCAGGTATTGTCTGAGTGCTTCGGCTTCCAGACGTGCGAAGTCGTCGGTCACTTGCTTCCATTCTCCTGTCTGCAGGTTGTAGGTGTTGGCGTCGAGCATCTCTGCCGTGCATCGTCCGGCATACTTGCAGTAGAGGTTGAGTATGCGTGTGGCCTCGTCTGCCTGCGCCTTGCCGAGTTGCTGTGTGAAGAAGTCGCGTGTGTGGTCGAGGATATTGTCCACGGTGAATGCCTTGGGATTCCATGCCATGTTGAGGAAATAGGTGATGGGGTACTCCATAGGTTTGAGGTCGCCCACGTTGAGAATCCACAGTTTATCGACTCCGTAGTCGTAGGTGGCTTGAAGTTGTTCCCACATATTCTGTATGGGTGTGACATTCAACCATTTGGAGTTACGAGGAGCCCCCACATAGTCCACATGGTAGTAGATGCCCCATCCACCCTTGTGGAGACGTTCCTTGGCGTCAGGCAGGTGGCGCACGTCGCCCCAGTTGTCGTCGCTCAGAAGCATGATGACATCATCGGGCACGCGCAGTCCCATGTCGTAATAGCGTTGCACCTCTTTATATAGTGCCCATACTTGTGGACGTTTCTCAGCGGGTTGTCCCGTCACTTCCTTGATGATCTGTCTCTGGTTCTTCACGATGGTGCGGAGCAAGTCCATGTTGGCTTTATCCTGACCTTCGTATTCATCGTCGTGTCCTTCCTTGCCTCCCATGGCAGTGTCGCCGTCGCCACGCATACCGATGGTGATAAGGTCCTCAGTGTCTTTGGCTCGTTCCATACCCAGGCGGAAGAAGTCGTCGATGACCTTCTGGTTGGTGGCGTAGTTCCATTCACCGTACTCACGACGATGGCGTGCCCATTCCTGGTGGTTGCGGGCCATAGGTTCATGATGCGACGTACCCATGATGACGCCCATGTCGTTGGCGGTAGGACTGTTGAGAGGGTCGTCGGCATAGAAACTCCATCCCCACATGGCAGGCCAGAGGTAGTTGCCACGCAGTCGCAAGATGAGTTCGAATACACGCGCATAAAAGCGGTGGTCGCCGTATTTGGTCCCGTAGGTATGTTCCACCCATCCCGTGAGGCAGGGAGCCTCGTCGTTGAGGAAGATGCCGCGATAGCGCACAGCCGGTTCGCCAGCGGTGTAGGTGCCTCGTTGGATGGCGGCGTAGTCGTGATGCTCCACAGGCACGTCTGCCCAGTCGTACCAAGGCGATACACCTATTTGCTCCGACAGTTCATAGATTCCGTAGATGGCACCCCGTCGGTCGCTTCCTGCAATGACCAATGCTTCCTCTATGCCGGGGAAGGGGTTAGCCACGGTGGTCATGATGTACTTCTCCACCTTGCCTTTTAATTCCTTGGCGTTGATGTGTTTGGCTTTCACCAGTTTGCTGATGTACTTGCTGTCGATTGTTCCAGCAATGACCAACCGCTTGTCTCCAGCGATGTCTTCTTTCAGTGCGGGTTTGTTGCCGCAGACCCTCTCGAAGTCGGCTTGAAGGTTGCCGGCGGCGATGAGCACTCCTTTGTTGTCGGCCGGGTCGATGAGGATGTTGACGGGTTGGTTGTTGTTGATGAGTTGGAATCCCTCACTTGAAGGGCTGTAGGAAGTGATGCCCTTGTGATCGATAGCGGCAATGGCCTGCGCCGTTATCAGCATGAGAATCAATAAGAACTGTTTCATATCTTTGTGTTACTTTTTAATTGCTTTGACTTCTGAATAGAAGTGGTTCGCTCTTCTATAAGGCAAAGTTATCATTTTAAGATATGAACAACCTGCAATCCTTGTAACAAGAATTGCGTGAAAAGTAACATAAAGAATTTAGACGCTGAAAAAGGATTTATTTGCCGTGGTCGTTGACCAGTTGGATATACCGTGCCACGTCGGGGTGGTCGCGGAAGGACTGGGGTGCGCGTCCGTAGATTTCATCGATTTGCGGTGTGGTGGTGGGGTAGCCGTAGTGCTTGTAGGCGTCGTTGCAGAGCTGCATGAAGAAGGTGACGCCAAGCACATTGTCGAAGTTGCGGGTGATGAAACTGGTCTCCAGCCGGTCGAGCTGCATGGTCACTGCATTAGCTTTTCCACGGATCTCATCCACAATCTGGTCCTCGGAATATCCCTCAAGAATCATGAGGCTTTCGCGATGGGGCAGGTCGTTGAGGATGAGCACGAGCGAGTCGCGTTGGTTGAGGAAGGTGTAGAGCGAGTCGTTGAGTGGCGTGCCTGAGATGCGTATGCGTGCGTTGACAATGTCGATGTTGATGTCGCCTTGCTCCAACACTACGGGGATGACATTCTCGTTGTCCATGAACAATGTGACGCAACGTATGGAATCGAGGATGCCAGTCATGTTGAACTTGCCATGCACCACCTCGCATGAGTCGATGGCCTTAAGAGCATCGTTGTTGTATTCTTTCAGATATGCCATTTTGCCATTGAGTACACTTTGCGAGGTGTTTCCTGCGATATTGTATTTGTCACTGCACGAAACGACCAATGGTAGGCTCAATAATAATAAAAGTAATCTTCTCATATCTTTTTTGAATTCAACAGCACAAAATTACAATGCTTCTGTCAACTGGCAAAATCATTTATTTCTATTTGACAAAGAATTAACCTTATTTTTCAGTATGAGTGGGATTATTTATGACTTTTTATCATTTCTGGGGTATCAAAAACTCAGTTCGGCACCTTTGTAGAAGGCGATGAGCTTGCAGGCATAGAGGTACTCGTAGCGGGCACGGATGAGGTTGCTGACGCTTGACAGCCAGTTGTTGCGCGACTCGTTGAACTCAGTGATGTTGGCCTTTCCGTTCTCATATTTCGCCGTGACGAGTGTGAAAGCGTCTTTGGCGCTGGCTTCAGCCACCTTGCTGCTCTCGTATTTCTTGTAGGCATTGATGCCGTTGCTATAAGCCTGTTGTATCTCCTTGTAGAGCGTCTTCTTCGTGTTGTCGAGTTTGTATTGCTGGTTGAGCCTGTTCAGTTTTGCAGAGCGGATTTGATTGCGCGTGCTGAATCGGTTGAATATGGGTATGCTGAGCGAGAGTCCAATGTACTGGCTGAAGTTGTTGTCCAACTGCTTGCTGAAACTGTCGGCCTTGAAACCTGATGTACGGTAGTAGTTGGTACCCATTCCAGCAGAGAAGGATAATTGAGGATAGTAGCCGCTTTGAGCGATCTTGATACTTCGGTCCGTTCCCTCATAGCGAATCTCTTCAGCCTCGATTTCCGGACGTGTCTGCACTGCCAGGGCGTAGATCTCATCGGGTGTAGTGATCAATTCTGCGCTGAGGGATTCCTCCAGCATCTTCTCGTCGGGTCGCGCAATGCTGAATCCATCGGGTGAAGGCAATTCGAGCAACTGGCTGAGCGTGAGCAAAGCCATATTGAGGTTGTTGTCGGCTTGTGTGGCAGACAAAGCGCTCTGTGCCATGGTGGATTGTTGCTGCGACACTTCCACGGCACTCACCTTGCCGTTTTCCAGCAGTTTGGTAAGCCTGACCACTTGGAAGGAGTCGATGCTGACCTGCCTGTGGGCCGCTTCACTGATTTCCATGTCATAGAGGATTTCTACGTAGGCTTGTGCCACGTTCACACGCAAACTGTTCTTGGCTGTTTCGAGATCGGCAGTAGCCGCCTTGAGGTTGAGCCGCTCCAGTTTGATGGTATTGGGTATCTGGAAACCCGTGAAGATGGGCACGTCCGTTCCGAGGGAGAAAGAGGTGCTGGAAGTGTTGGTATTGGTGTAGGTGTTGTCGGCAGTAAGACCACGTCCGAAGGAGAAGTTTTGCGACATGCCAGCCGACAGACTGGGCAACCTGCTGCTTCGGGCCGTGCTCAGTTGTATCTCCTGCTGCTGGTTGGCCAGTTCCTGTTGTTTGATGGATATGTTGTGTTCGAGTGCGTAGTCGATACATTGACGCAGCGTCCAGGGGTGCTGGGCACTGAGGCTTGCTGAGGCCATTAAGGCAATGGCGGTGATCAGGTGTCGCATGTGGATAAATGTGAGTTTGGGAATAGATGGAAGTTTATTTCTTTTCGGTGATGATGCGTGGTCCGCGGATTTTGTCGTCGGTGGTGATGCCACTCTTGATTTCTATCATCAGTCCGTCGCTGATGCCAGTGACCACAGGTTTGCGCGTGTAGGTTTTGTTTTCTCCTTCGCCCTTGATGACGTACACAAAGGTGGAGTCGCCACTGAACTCAATAGCGCTTTCGGGGATGCACAATACTTTTTCGGCTTTTTCCAACACGATTTCCGCATTGGCACTGTAGCCGGAACGGATGCGCTCCGCACCAATTTTATTGACCGCAGCTTTGATCTCAAACTGGTTGGCACCATTGCTTTCTATGGCCTTTGGAGAGATATATTCAAGTGTGGCCTCGAACTGGTAGTTCTGGATGGCTCCGATAGTGATGTTCATGGGCATGCCCTCAGTGATACGTCCCACCTCCGTCTCATCGATGTTCCCGCGGAAGATGAGGTCGTTCATGTTGGCTACAGTGGCGATGGTTGTACCGTCGTTGAAGGTGTTGCTGAGGATGACGCTGTTTCCCACCTTGACAGGAATGTCGAGAATGACTCCCGTGATGGTCGATCGGATGAGTGTGCTGCTGGCCTTGGCGTTGCTGCGTGAGATACCGTCGCGCACCACCTGCAGGTTGTCTTCTGCGGCGTTTCGCTCTTCCTTGGCTTGTTGCAGAGCCTGGCTGACTTTGTCGAATTCATCTGCACTGACCAACTTCTGCTCGTAGAGGTTTTTCTCGCGGTTGTAGTTCACCTGAGCTTGTTTCAGGTTGATCTCCGCCAAGCGTACTCGGCTCTCTGCCCCGCTGAGTTGGTTCATGTCGGGAATGACCTTCACCTTGGCTATGACCTCACCCTGGGCGATGTGATCGCCCGCCTGATGTGTGAGCTCGGAGATGATTCCACTGATCTGGGGCTTTACGTTCACCTCGTTTCTGGGTTCTATCTTGCCCGTGATGACGGTGGTCTTCTCTATGTCCGACATTTTGGGGGTGAATTCCTCATAACGTATGACTTCGGGTAGTGACCGTTGATATAGATACACGAAAGTTCCGATAAAAACCAGAAGTATGAGAGCCACAAGGGCGAAACGGAAAAATTTTTTCATATTGTGATATTGTTTTATTGACGATAAGGTTTGATAGGTTATTCATCTCGCATGGCATCGACGGGTTTGATGCCCATGGCTCTGCTTGCCGGTGCGAGTCCTGCCAGTATGCCCAGCACAATCAAGAGGATGAGGGCGAGTATGGCAGTCCAGAATCCTACTTGGAAGTGTGCGTCGAGGATACCGTCGGTGGTGTTGCCCAGTTCTATCATATTGAGGATGAGCACTCCGAAGAGGATGCCCAGTGTGCCGGCAGCTGTCGTGAGTATGACACTCTCAGCCATGATTTGTGAGAGAATATCCGCAGGTGTGGCACCTATGGCCCTTCGGATGCCAATCTCGGTGGTTCGTTCCCTGACGGTGACCATCATGATGTTCGACACGCCTATGGCTCCAGCCAGTAAGGTGCCTATACCCACCAGCCAAATGAGGAAATTGACACCGGTGAAGAGGTTGTCGATCATCTTGAACATCACTTCGGTGTTCATGATCATCACAGCCTGTTCGTCGTTGGGACTGACCTGATGGGCGCGTGCCACCACAGCCCGCATCTTGTTCATGATCTCGCTCATGGTGATGCCATTCTTACCTGTGACGAAAATCATATCCACGTTGTTGCCGCGATTGTAGGCCTGCTGGGCGATGGAAATGGGGATGAGCACACTTTCCTCTGCCGAACCGTTGATGCTGATACCGCCCTCATTGTAGTCCACACCTACCACCTTGTAGTAGATGGAGTCGATGCGGATCATTTTCCCACAGGGATCTTGCTTTCCTGGGAAGAGTGTTTCATATATTTTCTTCCCGATGACACAAACCTTGCGTCCTTGCTGCATGTCGATGTCGTTGAGGAACCGCCCGTAGCGTATTTCGGGTGCTTCAATCTTCTGGTAGTCGGCCTTGATGCCTTTGAGACTGCAAGAGACAGTGTGGTCGTCCCTGACGGCATTGCGTCCCCAAAGCGATATCAGCGGAGATATGGCATCGAGTTCAGGTACCTGATGTCGGAGTCTGTCCACGTCTTTGTATTCCATTGCCCAGGAACGTCCCTTTCGGAATCCCTTGTATGACTTGGTGGTGGGTTGTGCCCATAGCATGGCCGAGTTGGAAGCGAAACCAGAGAAGTTGTTCTGCAGTTTCTCTTTCAATCCTTGTCCACCGCCAATCATGGTGATGAGCATGAAGATACCCCAAAACACCCCGAAGCCAGTGAGAAAACTGCGGCTGCGGTTGCGTGTGATGGTGTCGAGGATTTCGGAGAATGTCTCAGTGATGCTCAGCATTTTTTTATAATATGTCTATATATGTCTATGTGTGTCTATATATGTCTATATCTAAAGTCTAAAGTCTAACATCTAACGTCTAAAGTCTAAACATCTCATTCAGCCCTTAGTGCTTCGATGGGTCTGATGTTGGCGGCTTTGCGTGCAGGTATGAGCCCCGCCAGTGTGCCAGCGATGATGAGAGTGAGTGTGGCCTCGATACAGACATCAATGCCCACAGTGGGATTGACGAAAACGCTCATCTCGAAGAGGCCGGTGTCCATGCTTTGATTGCCAATAGTGGCGTCCATGTACTGGTTGACACCGATGCCCAGCAGCATGCCGATGTATCCGAAGAAGGTGGTGATGACGATGCTCTCTACCAGAATGAGCTGGATGATGGAGAAAGGCTTGGCTCCGATGGCTTTCCTGATGCCGAATTCATGAGTGCGTTCTTTGACGGCGATGAGCATGATGTTCGATACGCCCACGATGCCGCTGATGAGGGTGAGTATGCCGACGATCCATAGTGCTGTGCGAATGATGCCCATACCCTTGTTCATCTCCAAGTTGTTGGTGAATCGGTTCCATATCCACAGTGCCTCGTCGTCGTCGGGTGCAGCGTCGTGGCGTGGGTTGAGTCCTGCCTTGTAGCTTTTCTCAAATTCTTCGTTGGCCTCTTCGCTTTCCAGTCCGTGGAATGAGAAATAGATCTGGTGAATGCGGTCGGTCTGGTTGTAGATGATGCTCATGGTGGTGAAAGGCATGAAGCTCTCGTTTCCCATGCCGCTTTCATCGGTCTTATAGACCCCTACCACTTGATAGGCTATGTTGCTGACATTGACAAATTTGCCCAAAATTCGTTTGTAGTCGGTGTTGTTGCTTTGCTGTCCGTCGGCTGTGGAAAGCAACTCCTTGGCTTGTGAGGTGCCAATGACCAGCACTTTTCGTTTGTCTCTGAGATCCAGTTCATTGATGAACCTTCCGCACATCATCTGGCGCTTGTTGATGATCATGTCGGATGGACCTACACCATTGATGCGGCTGCTGATGTATTGTGCCCCCAGGGTGATAGTTCCTGATTGTTCCAGACGTCCGCTGGCGTTCTCTACGTGGTTGCCGAAGTTTTTCTGTGTGTAGTCGATATCATCGTTTGTCAGTCGGATGCGCCTGCCTTCCTTCATGCCATTGTAGGGCTTGGATGTCTCGCCAGGGAAGATGACCATGGAATTGGATAGGAAGTTGTCGGTGCTTTGGGTGATGGCGTTGATGACGCCGTTTCCAGCCCCCAAGAGCACGATGAGGATGAGGATTCCCCAAGCCACGGCGAATCCTGTCAGAGAAGTGCGGAGTTTGTTGCGTCGCACCGTTCCCCATATTTCCTGGAATATGTCGATCATCTTGTTGTGTCTTATTTCATTCTGGTGCCAGCGCCAAAAGGCGAGGCATTATGATCGTTGTTGACATTGATCTCACCAATCACACCGTCCTTGATGTGGATGATCTTGTTGGTTTCATTGGCCACTCCACTTTCGTGGGTCACCACTACGATGGTCATGCCATCTTCCTTGTTGAGGGTCTTGAGCAGTTCCATCACCTCATAACTGGTTTTGGAGTCGAGTGCTCCCGTAGGCTCGTCTGCCAGGATGATTTGCGGGTGGGTGATCAGTGCGCGTGCAATGGCCACTCTCTGCTTCTGTCCTCCCGACATCTCGTTAGGATAGTGCGTGGCCCAGTCCTTCAGCCCCAGGCGGTCGAGATACTCCATGGCGAGAGTGTGACGCTTGCGGCGCCCCACACCTTGGTAATAGAGCGGCAGTTCCACGTTTTCCACCGCCGTCTTGAACTGAATGAGGTTGAACGACTGGAAGATGAAGCCAATCATACGGTTTCGGTATTCAGCTGCCTTCCGTTCGCTCAGGTTCTTGATGAGCACATTGTTGAGGTGATACTCTCCTGAGTCGTAGTTGTCGAGAATGCCGAGGATGTTGAGCAAGGTGGACTTGCCTGATCCCGACGCTCCCATGATGGAGACGAACTCACCCTTCTCGATGTTGAGGTTCACTCCCTTGAGTACGTGGAGAGGCTGTGCGCCGAAATACGTCTTGTTGATGTCTTGCAGATGGATCATATCAAGTCTTGTGGGATAGGGGGTGGAGTCGTGTTGATGGTATTGTCTTCCTCTTCCACTTCACTCCAAAGTTGTTCTGCAGGCTTGCATTTCTTGTGGAGCATGTACAAGATGGCTCCGCATGCGATAAATGCCACCGCCATCAGTGTCCAAGCGACGGCTTGTGAACCGAAGAGTTCCTTGAACGTTATTTCTTTGGCTTCTTCCTGGTAGATGGCCAAGAGGATGACGGACACCGTGTTGTTGAGTATATGTGCGATAATAGAGGGAACCAGACTGCCAGTCCGACAATAAAGATAGCCGAAGACCAGTCCCAGCAGGAATGCGAAGGGAATCTGGGCTGGATTGAAATGGACGAGCCCGAAGATGGTGGCTGAGATGAAAATCGTCAGTCCTGTAGGTACTCCTTTCTTCAGCAGGGAGTTGCAGACAGCTCCTCTGAAGACCACCTCTTCAGCGATGGGGCCGATAATGGCAATGGCCAGCATGCCGGCGATGTTGAGGCTCAAGTCGTTGAATTGCTCTTCCATGATGTTCTGCAAGTCAAGCGACTCGTTGAGGATGTTGCCACCAAAAGCCGCCAGTATAGCCGCTCCGACAGCCGCCATGGTGAGCGGAAGGCTAAGGGATGGCTTGAATGTCAGTTTGACATTGTAGAACCTCATGCCATGCACGAGTAGAATCATTGCGATGCTGGCTATGATGAGGCATAGTGCCATAGCCGTGGTGGTCCATTCGGGTTTGAACCTCACAGCAAGAGCGATGGGGATGGATGCGGCCGACTGCGTGAAGAAATAGATGAGTACGATGACGATGGGGATGTACTTCTTGATGCCGATGAGTCCGGCAAGCAATCCGATAGCACATCCAGTCATGATTGACACACTCCAGGTGGCAAACGACTCGAACGACATTCCTGCCCCCATCCCCGGAGGGGTTTGGGGCATGTTGCCCACCATGGTGTTGATGAGCGCATGATAGACGAAGGTGGCTATGATGGCCACGGGAATGAAAAACAAGAGAAATTTAACGCTGGTTTTCATTGTTGACGGGATTTATTGGAGTTGACGGGATTTATTGGAGTTGATGGAATGGTCATTCGGGTAGGGGGTATTCGATGACACCCTCCTTCTTCATGCCGTCGATCTTGATGGTCATGGGTTGAGGCAGGCTGACATGTCGGATGTGGGCAGTCTCGCTGACGGCTGGCAAGGAGTTGAGATATTCTTGACGATAGATGCCGTCGTCCTGATCGGCGTTGATGGTGAAATAGCCCACGCCCAGGCTGGTGAGATTCTGGAAGAAGTGTGTGCCTTGGCTGGGATCCACATTGAATCCTTTGACACTGGCCTCGACGATGACTTTTGCCGCACTGATGTTGGGCCATTTCACCGGCACACCCAGCCATGGGTCGCTACTTCCCCATCGTCCGGGGCCTACCAATACGTAGTTGCGGCTTTCCTTGAGGAATTGACTGTTCACTTGGGTCACTTCGTCGGCAATCTCAGGATTGCTGGCCGCTGTGTAGTTGTCGGTCTTGACATAGACGATGTCGGTGATGTCGGTGATGATGCCGTGTCCGATGGCGCAGTGCGAGCGGATCAGGCACTTGCTGTCAGCAACCTTGACGAGGTCTTCGTCGAGATTCAGTTTGTTGTCCACCATCGGGCGAATCTGAAGCATGTAGAAGGTGGCGGTCTTGTTGTCGTTCACCTTTACTGCAAATTCGATTTCCACGGGGCGTCGCATGTCGGCCTGGCCGTAGTACATCACTTTCTGAAGCACCTCTGGCAGCGGTATGACATTGTGTTGGAGCACACCGGCGAAGGTCATCACCTTCCTCCCTCCCTCATAGATGCCGTCGCGTATGATTTGGTCGTAAGGGTCGAAGGTGGAGGCAATATAGGTCAGCGCTCCGTCTTTTGCCGCCTCTTTGACAGGTAGCCGCAAGAGGTTGAAGCCGTCGTTGACGTCGAAGTTCTCCACGTTGTTCGACATGTCGAGCGCCAGAAAACGTGTCTGCGTGTCTTTGAGGGCGATGTCCATCTCGCTGGTCTGCAGAATCTGATGCGGATGGTAGGGGGAGAACCTGAGTGTCAGCCCGCCATCCACGATGTATTTGCCCAGTCCGAGCGCAAGGCTGACGATACCCTCTTCAGCTTTTTCATCCCCGATGGGGTAGTAGTTGATGGAGCGCGCCACACCTGAGATGTTGGGGTAGAACCGTGAGCCGTATTGTGTGCCAGCCACTTCTTGCAGAATCACCGCCATTTTCTCTTGGTCGATGACGTTGCTGGTGGCCGTCATGTAGTCCTTGCTGTCGCGATAGAACACAGAGGCATAAACGCCTTTGATGGCGTCGCTGAGCATCCTCAGTCTCGCATATTTGTCCTCTACGTAGGGAATCATGTAGGTGGCGTAGATGCCGGCGAAAGGCTGGTAGTGGGAGTCCTCGAGCAGCGACGACGAACGTATGGCTATGGGGTGCTTCACCACGTCGAGGAAGGTCATCAGGTCTTCAGCCAACCGTTCGGGCAGTCGGGCATGGAGAAAGGCCTTGAGGATGTCTTGGTCGGGGGTGTCGCTGAGTGCCAGCTGATAGAGTTCGTTGGTGTCCATGAACTCGTCGAAGATATCGGTGCAAAGCACCACTGTCTTTGGAATCACCACTTCCAGGTTGTCGTACTGGTTGATGTCCTCGTGTTTGGTGATGATGTTGTCGATGAAGGCCAGTCCACGTCCCTTTCCTCCAAGTGAACCATCGCCGATGCGGGCGAAGTTGCTGTATTGGTCGAATCTGTCGCGGTGGAACACGGCCACAACGCCTCTGTTCCTCATCTTTCGGTAGGAAACGATGGCATCGAAGATAATCTGGCGGTGGGCATCGACGTCCTCAAGGGTCTTGTAAGTGATGCGCTTGAGAAATTCGGATATGGGGAAAAGCGCCCGTGAGCAGAGCCAGCGGGATACGTTGTTGCGACGGATATGGTAGAGCAGCGACTCCCTGGGCACGGTGAAGATGCAGTCTTGGAGGTCTTTGAGGTTGTGGACGGTTGCCACGGG
Organism: uncultured Bacteroides sp.; assembly: GCA_946628545.1. Classification (GTDB taxonomy): domain Bacteria; phylum Bacteroidota; class Bacteroidia; order Bacteroidales; family Bacteroidaceae; genus RUG11857. Next base: position 30,984 of record CAMOWU010000020.1, read on the forward strand.
CTCCAATGTCTTTGGGTCGCGGAAGATGAAGTCGCCGAAACCGAATTTCTTGGTGATGATCTTGCGCAAATCCACTGCCATCTTCTTCGAGTTCTTGTCGATGAAGTCGGCGCTCAGTTGCGGAGTGAGTTCTTTGCGCTCGATTTCGGCGGACTGAAGTACCAGCGGAACGAACTCGTCCTTATCGCGTATGGCTCTGAGCAGCTCGAATCCTGCCAGTTCTTCTTTCTTCCCGTTTTTGGGGAAACGGCAGTCGCTGATGACTCCCAGCGTGTTGTCGTGGTATTTGTTGTAGAGTTCCCAGGCTTCTTCGTAGTTTCTGGCCAGCACGATTTTGGGGCGTCCTCTCATCCTCAGTTTTTCTTGCTGTGCATTGAGCGCCTCAGTGGAGAAGATGAGGCTTTGCTGCAAGACGAAAGTGTAGAGGTTGGGCAGTATGGACGAATAGAAGCGTATGGAGTCTTCCACGAGCAGGATCATCTGCACACCGCCTACCTTGATGTCGTGGTCGAGGTTCATCTTGTCCTCGATCAACTTGATGATGGAGAGCAACAGGTCGGTGTTGCCGAGCCAGCAGAAGACATATTCGAAGATGGACAGGTCCTCGTTCTCCATTCTCTTGGTGATGCCATGTGAGAAAGGAGTGAGTACCACGATAGGCACTGCTGGGTATTCGGTCTTGATATTGCGTGCGATATCGAACACATCGTTGTTGTCGGTGCCAGGCATGCAGATGACGAGGTTGAACGAGGTGGTTGCCATCACTCGCTCAGCCTCTTCTTGCGATGCCACCTGGGTGAATCGGGGAGGGGAGGTCAGTCCAAGGTTGGAGTATTCCTTGAAGATTTTCTCATCCACCCTTCCGTCGTCTTCCAACATGAAAGCGTCATAAGGGTTGGCAATCAACAGCACGTTGAAAATGCGGCGTGTCATCAAGTCAACGAATGATACGTCGCGCAGTGTCAGCTTCTTGTTGTCCATGTCTATCTGGCCATTTTCGTATATGGGTGCAAATTTATATAAAAACTATTATTATCGTGTCAGTGCTACACTTTTTTATAATCGATTTAACGATTGTTATCATTCTATGTCACAAAAAGAAAGACGGGCAGTAGCCTGTCCGTCCTTCTTCCCTCTTGGGGAGTTGTGTTATTGATGTGTTTGTGTTGCTGATTAATAGATACCCTGAGCCATCATAGCCTTGGCAACTTTCATGAAACCAGCCACATTAGCACCCTTCACGTAGTTCACGTAACCGTCGGGCTCAGTGCCGTACTTCACGCAGTTTTCGTGGATGTTGACCATGATGTCGTGCAGCTTCTTGTCAACCTCTTCGGAGGTCCAGCTCAGACGCTCGGAGTTCTGGCTCATCTCAAGACCAGACACAGCCACGCCACCAGCGTTGGATGCCTTGCCTGGAGAGTAGAGGATCTTGGCGTCTTGGAAAGTCTTCACTGCCTCAGGAGTAGAAGGCATGTTGGCACCCTCTGCCACAGCAATGACTCCGTTGGCTACGAGAGCCTTGGCTGCCTCACCGTTGATTTCGTTCTGAGTGGCGCATGGGAGGGCGATGTCGGCCTTCTCGTTCCATGGCTTCTCACCAGCGTGGTAAACGGCTGTTGGATACTCCTCCACGTATTCCTTGATACGTCCGCGCTCCACATTCTTCAGTTCCATGATGTAGTCGAGCTTGGTGCGGTCGATACCGTCTGGGTCATAGATGTAACCGTCGGAATCCGACATGGTGAGCACCTTGGCGCCCAACTGGATGCACTTTTCGCAAGCATACTGAGCCACGTTGCCGGCACCAGAAATCAGCACGGTCTTACCTGCCACAGTGTCGTTCTTCGTCTTAAGCATCTCCTGGAGGAAATATACGTCGCCATATCCAGTTGCCTCAGGGCGAATCAGTGAACCACCGAACTCGCGGCCCTTGCCTGTGAACACTCCGCTCCACTCGTGAGTGAGTTTCTTGTACTGACCGAACATGTAAGCCACCTCGCGTCCACCTACACCGATGTCGCCTGCTGGAACGTCCACGTCAGGTCCGATATGGCGGTAAAGCTCGTTCATGAAGGCCTGGCAGAAACGCATCACCTCACCGTCGCTCTTACCGCGGGGAGAGAAGTCTGAACCACCCTTTGCACCACCCATTGGCAGTGTAGTCAATGAGTTCTTGAAAGTCTGCTCGAAAGCGAGGAACTTCAGAATGCCGAGGTTCACGGAGCTGTGGAAACGGATACCTCCCTTGTACGGGCCAATCACGTTGTTGTGCTGGATGCGGTAGCCGAAATTGGTCTTCACCTCACCCTTGTCGTTCACCCATGTGACACGGAAAGAAATCACTCTGTCGGGTATGCACAGGCGCTCTACCAAATTGGTCTTCTCAAATTCGGGGTGCTTGTTGTACTCCTCTTCGATGGTGCCAAGAACTTGGCTCACTGCCTGAATGTACTCAGGCTCATTAGGGAAGCGTCTCTGAAGATCTTCCACAACTTTTGCTGCATTCATAATAGTTGTCTGATTATTGTTGTTATAAAACTTTTTACCTTTTTCTTGTTTTACGATGCAAAATTATGGAAAAATGTTTTAACAACAAAGAAAATCATGAAAAAATGTTATGATTTTTGCGAAAAATTAAGATTTTTGTAAGAATAATACATATTTATGGGGATTTTTGTCTTTCTCAGGCTCTTTTTCTCTTGGTTCTTGTCGTGATGATGGTCAATGAGGGTTATTTAGCATTGTTTTTCGCAGTTTAGGGTTGTTAAGCCAAATAAAAATGTTATTTTTGCATTGTTTTTCTGATTCCACCCTACCATATTTCAAACGAATCCATGATCAAGCAGCTCGACCAAGACATCAAATACCTGAAGGGCGTAGGTCCCGTGAGAGCAGAAGTGCTCAGGAAAGAACTGGGCATTGTTTCTTTCCGCGACCTTCTATATTATTATCCTTATAAGTATGTTGATCGAAGCCGCATATATTATATATGTGAAATCAATGGCTCTATGCCCTACGTGCAGCTTAAGGGGCAGATCCTTTCCTTCGAAACGGTTGGAGCAGGCAGGAAGACGCGACTGATAGCCCATTTCGCCGACCGCACGGGGGTGGTTGACTTGGTGTGGTTCCAGGGAGTCAAGTATGCGCAGAAAAACTATGATTGCCGAACAACCTATATCGTCTTCGGCCGCCCTTCGGTTTTCAACGGACGCATCCAAATAGCCCATCCTGATATCGACAAGGTGAAAGACGATGCCGCACCCATGGATGAGATTGTTTTCGATGGTGGAATGATGGTGCCCTACAACCTCACCTCTCCCTCCGATAGTCCATACGGTAAGTTTGTCCCCAGCTACAACACCACGGAGAAGATGAAGAACTGCGGGCTTAATTCCGACGGTATGGCCAAGTTGGCGGAGAAGATGTTGGAGTTGCTGAAAGAACCGTTGGAGGAGACCTTGCCTGCCTATCTTATTGCCAGGAATCACCTCATCTCGCATGATGAGGCTGTGCGCAACATCCATTTCCCAGAATCAGCGCAGATGCTTGAGAGGGCACAAACGAGGCTCAAGTTCGAAGAACTCTTCTACGTGCAAGTCAATATCCTGCGTTATGCCCGCGACCGTATTCGAAAGTTCCGCGGTATCATGTTTTCGAGGGTGGGCGATGCCTTCAACACATTTTATCATCAGCACCTCCCTTTCCCCTTGACGGGTGCTCAGAAGCGGGTAATCAAGGAAATTCGTGAGGATATGCGTTCTGGGCGCCAGATGAACAGGTTGCTCCAAGGCGATGTGGGCAGTGGCAAGACCCTGGTGGCGCTCTTGTGCTCGCTCATTGCTGTCGATAATGGCTATCAGACCTGTATTATGGCTCCTACGGAGATTTTGGCTGAACAGCATCTGGAGACCATCCGCTCCATGCTCAGAGGAATGGATCTCAGGGTGGAACTGCTGACTGGCATGGTCAAGGGCAAGCGGCGCGAGGCTTTGCTGGCCGACTTGGTCACAGGGCAGATTCATATCCTGATCGGCACGCACGCCGTGATTGAGGACAACGTTTTGTTCTCGCATTTGGGGTTTGTGATTATCGACGAGCAGCACCGTTTCGGTGTGGCTCAGCGAGCCAAACTGTGGCAGAAGAACGCTGTGCCACCACATGTCTTGGTCATGACGGCAACCCCCATACCCCGTACCCTGGCCATGACCCTTTATGGCGACCTCGACGTCTCTGTCATCGACGAGTTGCCTCCGGGACGCAAGCCTGTGCAGACGGTTCACCAGTTTGACAATAGGCGCGACAACCTCAACGCCTTCATCCTTCAGCAGTTGAAGAAAGGACGGCAGATTTATATCGTCTATCCGCTGATTGAGGAAAGCGAGAAAATTGATTTGAAGAACCTGGAGGACGGTTATGAGCAGGTATGCCGCGACTTCAGCCAGTACAAAGTCAGCAAGGTGCATGGTCGGTTGAAGCCTGCGGAGAAGGATGCAGAGATGCAGCGGTTTGCTTCGGGCGAGACACAAATCCTGGTGGCGACGACGGTAATAGAAGTAGGTGTGAACGTGCCCAATGCGTCGGTCATGGTGATTGAGAATGCCGAGCGATTCGGGCTCTCGCAGTTGCATCAGTTGCGAGGAAGAGTCGGGCGTGGCGCCGAACAGTCTTACTGTGTGCTGGTGACTAAGTTCAAGTTGAGCGACGAGAGTCGAAAGCGCATCAAGATCATGGTCGATTCGAGCGATGGTTTCGAGATTGCAGAGATGGACCTGAAATTGCGTGGCCCTGGGGATTTGGAGGGAACCCAGCAGAGCGGAATGGCTTTCGACCTCAAGATTGCCAACATTGCACGCGACGGTCAGTTGCTGATGAAGGCGCGTGAGGAGGCACAGCTGGTCATCGACTCCGACGAGGACGAAACCAACCCCGCCAACGAAATCATCTGGCGAAGGTTGCGCGAGTTGCGCAAAACGAATATCAATTGGGGAGCGATATCGTGAAACCTGTTATTTCACGATCGAATAGACGAGAGATGCTATGGAAATACCGATACTGGCACCTCTGATCCAGAACCTGGCTGTGGAGCCGATATCGGAGTTCTTGCTCTTGGCCTGGTTGGGCTGCACATAAAGGATGTCCCGTTGTTGCATGTAAAAATAAGGAGAGTTGATCATCTCGGCATCGGTGAAGTCGAGTGTGTGCACTTCCTTGCGTCCGTCGGCTTTTTCGCGGATGAGTTTCACGTCGGTGCGTACGCCGTAGATGGTCATGTCGCCAGCACGTGCAAGAGCTTCAAGGACAGATATTTTGTTGTTGGTGATGGTGAACATGCCTGGACGATTTACTTCTCCAACCACGGCAACGTTGTAGCTGGGCAATTCGATATAGACATCGTATTGAATGCCTGATTTGAAATAGTCCTTGATCTTGTCTTTGATGGTTTGTTGGGCCTGGTCGATGGTCAAGTCGTTGATCTTCACTTTCCCGATCAATGGAAAATCAACATATCCGTCGTTGTCAACGGTATAAAGCTTTATGTTTTGGTAGCCCGTGATGTCTTTGGCATTGTTCGCATTGCTCATTGGCTCAGTCGGGTTGAAGACGGCTGCGGCCTCTGGGGACGTGGGGCAATTCACCAGTATGAAGACTTCGTCTTTGGGCTTGATGGTGGCATCGTAAAGATATTGTGACTCGGAAAGGTCGGTGCTTTGCGAGTTGTCGATGTAGCCAATATCCTTGGAAGAACCACACGAGCACAGTATGGTCGCAACCAGGAGTATGTAGAGTAAATGCTTCATTCTCATTGTGATGGAAAGTTCTCTTTTTGTGGTGTTTGCATCAGCATAAAAGAGCATTCTCGCAGATCGGTAGGCTGATGATGGTCTTTGCGCTGTTGCTATTAAAGTGCAAAATTAGACAATAATTTTCACTTCTGAGGAATCTTTGCCAAGAAAAATGATTGCTTGTCGTTTTTGCCCGCAATGATACGCCTTTATCATGCCATTGTAAAACACTGTCAGTCTTTGGTGTGGACGGTGATTTGGGGGAATGGGAAGCTGATACCGGCTCGGTTGAAAGCCTCATAGACCGACTTGTTCATGCCGAAGCGGACGGGCCAGTAGTCGTCGTTCTTCACCCAAGCGCGGATAATCACGTTCACGCTGCTCGAATCGAGGGCGTTGACAGCGAAGAAAGGCTCAGGAGTGTTGAGGATGCGCTGGTCAGCCTTGATGGCGCTCCTGACAGCTTCTTCCACCGCACCCAGTTCCTGTCCATATTCCACGCTGAAGATCCATTCCACTCTGCGGATGGGATTCTGGCTGTAGTTGGTGATGGTGCCGCTGCTGAGGCTGCCGTTGGGTACATACACCTGTTTGTTGTCGGGGGTGGTGAGGATGGTGTGGAAGATCTGGATTTCCTTCACGGTGCCAGAGATGGACTGGGTCTCTACGAAGTCGCCCACTTTGAAAGGACGGAGAACGAGCAAGATGATGCCTCCGGCGAAGTTCTGCAGGTTGCCTGAGAAGGCCATGCCTATAGCCACGCCGACAGAGGCGAGTAGGGCGGCGAAGGATGTGGTCTCGATGCCTAATCGGTTGATGATGGCGATAGCGAGGAGAATGTTGAGCGTGATGCCCAGGAGGCTTTTGACGAATCCTGTGATGCTGGGGTCTGTCTTTCTCTTCTCCATGAACGAGAACACTACTCGTTTGATCAACGAGATGATGAAGCGTCCGATGAAGAAAATGAGCAGCGCACCTATGATGTTGCCGCCAGCGTTGACACACCAATCGAAAATATGCTTGAAGATGGTCCCAAAGTCAGTGAATTTCGCAATAGTTTCTTTCATGAATTTCCAGTAAGTTGATTTCAAAGTGCAAAGTTAGCCTTTTTTCTTGTTTTTCGACTGATTCTACGGGTGAAAGTTTTTTTTTTGATGGCTGTTGATTCCTCAAAATGTGATGGGGTGGCGCGAAAATCCGTGTGGCAGCTTGTGACAATCGAAAATGAATAGATATAAAATTTATATGCCTTTTGAATCCTTTTTTTTGCTGTTTTCCGTCATCTTTTGCACCGAAATGCACGAAAATTCGCGGAAAAAGTGTAATTTTGCAAGATTTTTATCGGAAGCAGTTGAAAATCGCGCCAAAAAGGAAAAGGTAACAAACTATTAATAATATGAACGAGAAGCTCAAAAAAGTCATCGTGCTCGGTTCTGGCGCATTGAAGATAGGCCAGGCAGGGGAGTTCGACTATTCAGGTTCCCAGGCGCTTAAAGCCCTGAGGGAAGAAGGTATCAGTTCGGTGCTTGTGAATCCGAACATTGCTACAATCCAAACGTCGGAGGGAATAGCCGACAAGGTCTATTTCCAACCCATCACCACTCATTTCGTCACTGAAATCATCAAGAAAGAGCGCCCTGACGGCATTCTGCTTGCTTTTGGAGGTCAGACTGCTTTGAACTGCGGTACACAACTTTATCTCAACGGCACACTGGAAAAATACGGCGTGAAGGTGTTGGGCACAAGTGTGGAAGCCATCATGGACACCGAGGACAGAGACTTGTTTGTGAAGAAACTCACCGAGGTGGATCTCAAAGTGCCTCAGAGCCATGCCGTGGAAAACATGGACGATGCTTTGAAGGCTGCCCACAGCCTCGGCTATCCTGTGATGATCCGTTCAGCCTACGCACTTGGCGGTCTGGGCAGCGGTATCTGCCCCGACGAAGAGACTTTCTGCCGCATTGCTGAGAGCGCATTCACTTTCGCACCCCAGATTCTTGTGGAAGAGTCGCTCAAGGGCTGGAAGGAGATAGAGTTTGAGGTGATACGCGATGCCAACGACCACTGCTTCACCGTAGCATCCATGGAAAATTTCGATCCACTCGGCATCCATACTGGTGAGTCCATCGTGGTGGCTCCTACCTGCTCCTTGACTCCTGAGCAAGTGACCATGCTTCAAGAGCTGTCTGTCAAGTGCGTTCGCCACCTCAACATCGTAGGCGAGTGCAACATCCAGTTCGCATTCAACGCTGTTACCAACGACTATCGTATCATAGAAATCAACGCGCGTCTGAGCCGCAGCTCAGCACTCGCTTCCAAAGCCACTGGTTATCCTCTGGCTTTTGTTGCCGCCAAGATTGCGTTGGGATACACACTCGACCAGATTGGCGAGATGGGCACTCCCAACTCTGCCTATGTGGCACCCCAACTCGACTACATGATCTGCAAGATTCCTCGCTGGGACCTCACCAAGTTCGCGGGCGTGAGCCGACTGATTGGCTCATCCATGAAGTCGGTGGGCGAAATCATGTCCATAGGACGTTCGTTCGAGGAGATGATCCAGAAGGGCCTCCGTATGGTAGGTCAGGGTATGCACGGATTCGTGGGCAACGACCACACCCGTTTCGACAACCTCGACGAGGAACTGAGCAATCCAACAGACCTGCGCATTTTCGCCATCGCTCAGGCCCTGGAAGAGGGCTACAGCGTGGAGCGAATTGAGGAACTGACCAAGATCGACCGCTGGTTCATCGAACGACTCAACAATATCGTGCTGCTCAAGGGCAAACTGATGGCCATGAACAGCCTGGAGGAAATCTCCGCCGACTTCATGCGCGAGGTCAAGGCAGCTGGCTTCTCCGACTTCCAAATCGCACGCTTCGTGCTCCAGGACGAGAAGAACATGGAAAAAGGCAACCTCGAAGTGCGCGAGTACCGCAAGAAACTCGATGTGCAGCCTGCTGTGAAACGCATCAACACCGTGGCCAGCGAGCATCCCGAACTGACCAATTACCTCTATATGACATACGCCGTCACCGGACACGACATTCCTTACTACAAGAACGACAAGTCGGTGGTGGTGCTGGGTTCTGGTGCTTACCGCATCGGATCGTCCGTGGAGTTTGACTGGTGCTCAGTCAACGCCATCAACACCGCGCGCAAACTGGGCTACAAGTCCATCATGATCAACTACAATCCAGAGACCGTCTCCACCGACTACGACATGTGCGACCGCCTCTATTTCGACGAGCTGACCTTGGAGCGTGTGCTCGACGTCATAGAGCTGGAGCTGCCACGTGGCGTGATTGTCTCCATGGGTGGACAGATTCCCAACAACCTGGCACTGAAACTCTATCGCAGGGGTGTGCCTGTACTCGGTACATCACCAGTGGATATCGACCGTGCCGAGAACCGCGACAAGTTCTCTGCCATGCTCGATAAAC
>CAMOWU010000021.1 GCA_946628545.1 uncultured Bacteroides sp.
AGAACACTCTATGTCCGACTGATGGGCTGACAAAGGCTTCACCCATAACAATCCACTTCCTCCCTTTCTGGAAGATCTCATCCATTTCTGTAGCATTCTGATTATCTTGTCCCAGAGATGCAACAACAGCGAGAGGCAATAATACAAACAATAGAAATACTCTTCTTATCATATCTGTCCGTTTTTTTATTATTCTATTTGTCCTGACACCATTTCAAACACAGAGCCTGAGGTGAGGTCCTCGCCTGCGATGGAGACGCTGGTCTTGCCACGGGCTGCGATTGCCATGCGGGTTCTGTCAATCCATGAGCAAGGAAGCCAAACAGACCGAAAAGATTTGTCATCGTCAGGTGGAGTAGATCCACCTGACAATGACAGCTTTCAGCGGTGGTTATCTTGTATAGACCTTCTTTGTTGTCCCGTCGCTGTAGCGGATGATGCGGATGCCCTTGGAGGGGGTGTCGGTTGTGACCTTCTGGCCTGAGAGAAGATATGTAGCCGAAGAGTTGGCCGAAGTTTGGGTAGCGGTGACGGATTGACTTGTGTTCGTGAAATCGTCCGCATTTTCTGACCGGAACACCTCTTCGCCACCTCTACGCATCCAAAGCAACTTGAATGCCTGCAGCCCTGGAAAGACGGGTTCTGGCTGCTTGTAGCCCAGCACGCAGCCGTTTCTGTTCCAGTCCAGCACACGGCCGATATCACGCACGACCACACCAGAGTTATCCTGTATGCAACTGAAGGTCTTTCCATCGACAGTCGTTGCATAGGCATCAGCTGTCCTCTTTCTCATAATAATAGTTTTTGGTTGAACTTGAATTCACTGCAAAAATACTAAATTCAATTGGATAGGAGCGAAGAATTCCATTCACAAGTGTGTGAACTTAATTCACAAATGCATTGTCATGACCAAATTCAATGTGTTTTAATTGAAATATGACGCCAAAAGTCAGATATTGGGTAAAAAAGGATATGGTATAATTTGTAGTTTGAATAAAAAAACTTACTTTGCGATAAAATAGCCCAAAAACAGGAAATGTGATATTACTGTCACCACCTTCAAGTATGGATTGAACGACTTAATTATTCGATATGAGACATTTTTTTAGTATTATTAATTTCGATATGAGACATTTTTTAGTATTACTAATGATGTGTATGATTGTCTTTTCATGTAAAGAAAAGCATTTAAAAGATGGATGTTTATCTAAAGAAGATGAACAACTGATAGAGAAGAATCCCTCTGAAGCATACGCAAAGCTAAAATCACACCATAATGAAATAAGCCAATCAGATGTGGATTTATCTATGAGAATATCGTTTTTGATGCTAAAAGCCAAGAACAAAGCGTTTATCAAGTTTGATTTGGAAGACAATGTACTGATGAACAAAGTTTGCAAGTATTATGCATCAAGCAAGGACAAGCACTTTGTTGCTGAAAACCTATATTTATTGGGAAGAACCTACCGTGATATCGGTGATGCCCCAATGGCTGTAGAGGCATTATTGTGCGCCGACAGTTTACTTGAAAAGTATGACCGTTACAAGTATTCCCGACTACTTCTTAACGTAAGAAATGAGTTGTCACTCATCTACGACATTCAGGGCATGCATGATAAAGCCATCGAAGAGGACACGCAAACCGCATCGATGGCTAAGGAAAACGGAGATACACTCTCCTACCTCGATTGCTTATTGACGATATTGCGGACAAGGCTGAACATGAAAGAAAACAAATATGTGGCCGATAATATCGACAAAATCGTCGATGGTTACCTACAACAAGGAGATACCATAGCAGCAGGCAGAAGCAGTATCATAGGTGTTGCAGCAAATGTCAGGATTCGGAACTGGAAAAAAGCGAAAGGATTCATGGACATCTATGAACGATACAGTGGGTATGTGAGTGAAGGGCAAGCAAAGCCTGGGCGAGAGATTTATTACTACAAGAAAGGTATGATTGATTTGAATGAGGGAAAACGTGATTCCGCATATCTCATGTTCAGGGAACTACTCAATAGAACCACTGACACCAACAGCCACGAGATGGCTTATCATGGACTCCTGGATTATTTCAAACAGACAGGTGAAGTGGACTCAGCCCTCTATTATTCAGAATTGTTTGCTGATGCCATTGAAATGAACTACAGCCAGAAAATGTCAGACAACATTCATAATATGACCATGTTATATGACTATTCAAGAAATAAGTCTGAAAATCTTCGCAAGGATGAGGAAATCAGGAACAAGAACAGATATATCATAATCCTTCTGGGATCGATTATTGCTATTATGCTGGTAGGAGCGTATATCCACATGACTTTTAGAAAGAAGCAAGAAAAATCAACTGCTGAGGCATTGGAAAAAGAGAGGAAAATCAACGACTTACAGCAAAGGATTACCCAGTCGGAAAACAGAATGGCTAACATGAAAGAACAACTGAGCATAAAACAACGTGAAGAGATGGTGAAACAAGAACTTCAGATGCTACACGCCTTCTTGAATACAACTAATGAATACAAAGCAAATGATGTTGTAAGTCAAACCATTGATAAGGTCAAAATACTATTCCCGAATTTCGAGCAAAACCTAAAGAAGGAAGTGGGCATTTTTTCAGCCATTGAGAGGGACGTTTGTGCACTCATCAAAATAGGGTTGAAACAACACAAAATAGCCTTGTTGCTTTCTCACCAAGACTCTGCTATAACGAACGTGAAGACACGATTGTTTGAGAGAAGGAAGGACAAAAGCGTGGAATACGATGATATCAACAAATGGATACTAAGTCTATTTGAATAAACACGGAGAAAACGCCGTGCTTATTTGCTGGTCATGATGTCGAGCACACAGCGGTCGGTCTCACACATGGCGTCTTTGCCGATCTTGGTCAGGTTGTGGATGCTGCGATCCACATCGTCGTCGATGATGCCCTCCACGCTGCCCACGCACTCACCGTGGATGGCAAGCATAGCGGAGAGGACAGCCGTGGAGACTCCGCTGGCCAGCTTCAGAGCACAACTGGGCTTGGCACCGTCGCATATCATACCAGTGAGATTCGCCACCATGTTCTTTACCGCGTATGTCACTTTCTCGTAACCACCGCCCATCAGATAGGTGATGCCACAGCTGCTGCCCGTGGAAGCAACCACACAACCGCAAAGGGCAGACAATTTGCCAAGGCTCTGCTTGATATAGATGGCGGTGAGGTGGCTCAGCATGAGCGCACGGGTCGTTTCCTCATCGGTGTTGTGGTTCTCTTCCGCAAAAACCACCACCGGCAGGGTGGCGCAGATGCCCTGGTTGCCACTGCCCGAATTACTCATCACCGGTATGGTGGCTCCTGCCATACGCGCATCACAGGCACAAGCAGTGACGGAGAGAATATGCGAGAACATCGTCTCGCCCATGATGCCACGCCCGATGGGACGGGAAAGGGTCTTGCCCAGCTGGTGACCGTAAGTGCCCTTCAGCGACTCACGGGCTGCTGCCTCGTTCAACACACGGGCCTCGTTGATGAAACTGATTTCCTCAAGGGGTGCGGTAGTGGCGAAATAATAGACCTTGCGCATGCTCAGCCAGCGGTCATCGCAGACTTCATCCTCATCTGCAGCAGGTTGTTCATCGAGCAGGACATCATCGTTTCGGCGAAGAAAGACAAACCGAGTGTGGTCGGTGCAAATCACCGCCACAGACTCATCAGCACCACAACGGGCACAAACCTCGATATACAGTTTTGCCTTGCAGTCTTTTTTCAAACCGATATGGATGCGGTTTTCGGCGATATAAGCCTTACCGCGCTCCACAGCATCGGCGTCCACATCCTTGATGACCTCCAACTGGTAGGCCGACTTGCCAATCAAGGCACCCAGAGCCACGGCGATGGGCAGACCCACCATACCTGTGCCGGGGATGCCGACACCCATGGCGTTTTTCAGAATGTTGGCACTGAGTGCCACATCCACTGATTCGGGCAGGCACCCGAGTGTCTCTGTCGCCTTCGCCACGCACAAGGCCACGGCGATAGGTTCGGTGCAACCGACAGCGGGCAGCACCTCCGATTTCACCAAGTCGATGATTCTTTGTCGTTCGTCTTTCTCCATCATATCCTCACTCGATTTCATCATGTTTTTGAGCAGAAGCACTCGCCTGAACAATGGCTGGCAGGCGAGTGTCTCCTTAACGGGATTTTATAAATGCCTATTTATTGATTCTTGTATTTCTTCAGGCCGCCACGGAGGAAATCCACATATTTGCTCACATCCTCATCGTAGGAATAGCTTGGAGCCAATGGCATGCCCTTGTTGTCGAGCAACACATAGAAAGGCTGGGCGTTGGCGCCGAACTTGTTGCTCTGCAGGTAGCTCCACTTGTCGCCAACAGTGCGGAGTTTGCGCTCCTGCCCGTTTTCATTGACCACGATGGGTTCGGCAAGGGGTGTGCGCTCATCAACGTACAGCTGGATGAGCACATAGTCGTTGTTCATGATAGAAGCCACGGTCGGATCAACCCAAACGGCTGCTTCCATCTTGCGGCAGTTCACACATCCGTATCCTGTGAAGTCGATCATCACGGGCAGACCGTGCTGACGGGCATACTCCATACCTGCGTCGTAGTCGGTGAACTTGGGCTTGACCTCATTGTCGTAGAGGTTGAAGTCCTGGGTCTTCATAGGTGGTGCGAAAGCACTGACGGCTTTCAACGGAGCACCCCACAAACCTGGCACCATATACACGGCGAAAGACAAGGAAGCCAGGGCAAGGAAGAAACGGAACACACCGATATGGCGGTCGTCGTCATCGTGAGGGAACTTGATGCCTCCGAGCAGATAGACACCGAGAAGGCCGAAGATCACAATCCAAAGGGCAAGGAAAGTCTCGCGGTCGAGGAGGCGCCAGTCGTTGGTCAGGTCGGCCACGGAGAGGAACTTGAGGGCGAAAGCCAACTCAATGAATCCCAGGGTCACCTTCACCACATTCATCCATCCACCCGACTTGGGCATGGTCTTCAACCAGCTGGGGAACATGGCGAAGAGGGTGAAAGGCAGGGCAAGGGCGAGAGCAAAACCAAGCATACCGATAGTGGGCGCGATGATGCTGCCCATGGTGCTCACCTCCACCAGCAGGAAACCTATGATGGGACCCGTGCAGGAGAAGCTCACCAGGGTAAGGGTAAATGCCATGAGGAAGATGCCCAGGAAACCGCCGGTCTTCTCAGCCTTGCTGTCAACTGCCGAATTCCAAGAAGAGGGAAGGGTAATCTCGAAAGCGCCGAAGAAAGAAGCGGCAAAGACCACCAGCAGCAGGAAGAAGAAGATGTTGAACACGGCATTGGTCGCCAAGTTGTTGAGGGCACTGGCACCAAAGATGCCGGTCACGATCAATCCGAGTGCAACATAGATGATGACGATGGACACACCGTAGATCACGGCGTCCTTGATGCCTTTCTTCTTGTCGCCCGAACGATGAAGGAAGAAACTCACGGTCATCGGGATGATGGGCCACACACAAGGGGTGACAAGGGCCACCAGACCACCAAGCAAACCAAGGAGGAAAATCATCCAAAGGGAGGAATGACCCACATCGTTCTTACCGCCATCCTCAAGGGCCTTCAGTTGGCTGACCACAGGAGTCCAGTAGTCAGAAGGGGCTACCACGGCTGTGGATGCACTGTCTTGTGCGGTGCTGTCGGCTGCGGACTCGCCTGCTGCGCCATCAGCCAGAGGCAGGACTGCGGGAGTTTCCTCTGCTGCCTGATTGTCTTCTGCCTTGGCTTCTTCTTTCTTTTCATCTTTTGCCTCGGCCTTGGCTGGACCTTTGGCCTCACCACTATACTTGAAGTCGGTAGTGGTGGGTGGTGTGCAGTTCTGGTCGTTGCAAGCACTGTACTCTATATATCCTGCCACTTCATAGGGACCACCTGTGAAAGTGACCTTCTGAACCAATTTGGCACTTTTCTCGAAGAAATGCAGTTTGGCATCGAAGATGGGGTCGAACTGCTCAATGGGCTTGGTCACTGCTGTCAGTGGACCTTTGGGCTGTGCGCCTTTGATGCTCTCAATCTTGATGATTGTAGGATTGGGGCCATCGGGCACCACGTCTGTGGAATACATGTGCCACCCTGGGTCGATGGTGGCCTCAAAGACAATCTCACCATCGGTTTCGGAGATTTTGTTGAAGGAGGCGTTCATTTTCACGGGTTTTGCCATCTGGGCAAATGCCAGTCCGCACCCCATCAGCAGCATTGCCAACAGAACGCCTAAGAATCTTAAATTTCTCATATTTGTTAACTTTTTGTCTTCTTTCAAAAGTCGTTTCCTGTTTTTCTGCGCAAAGTTACGCAATTATCACATGCTAAACAAAATAATGAATAAAAAGTATATTAAAATTCACAAAAACTGCATGGATATATTCACGAGATTTGATATTTTTGCAACATCATAACGTCCACAGGAAAAATCATAGGCCCTATGAAGAAAGCACTCGTCATATTGGCAACCATAATGCTATGCCTGCAAGTCTGTGCGCAAAGATTTGTGGTCAACGGGACTGTCGTTGACAAGAAGACGGGCAAGGGCATTGCATACGCTACGGTCATGGCTGTGGCATCGGGCACCACGGTGGTGACCAATGAAGAGGGAGACTTCTCCATCAAACAAGAAGAACGACCTCAAGCCATTGAAGTATCGCATATCAACTACCAAGCGCAGAAGATATCCATTTCAGAGGAGCATCTCAACCAGCCACTCAACATACAGCTCACCCCCGCATCCATCGTGCTGCAGGAAGTGAATGTATGGACCAACGACCCAAGGCAGCTTGTGGATATCGCCATCAGCAAGATCAAGAACAACTACAGCGCCACACCTGTGCTATACAAGGGATTCTACCGTGAAACGGTCATGAAACGCCAACGATTCACGTATATCGCCGAGGCTGTCGTGGATATGTATAAAACGCCCTACAACAGAGGTGTGGGGCGCGACAAAGTGGCCATATCGAAAGGAAGACGGTTGCTCAGCTCCAAAGCCGGCGACACACTCTCGGTGAAGGTCATGGGAGGACCTGCGCAGCCACTCCTGCTCGATGTGGTGAAGAACACGCCTTTCCTGCTGAACGAGCAAGACCTCGCCAACTACACGTTCACCATGGAGACACCCGCAGTGATTGGCGAACGACCACAGTTCGTCGTTGCCATCAGCCCTAAGTTCATACTGGACTACGCACTCTATTACGGCAAATTCTACATCGA
This sequence comes from uncultured Bacteroides sp., assembly GCA_946628545.1. Classification (GTDB taxonomy): domain Bacteria; phylum Bacteroidota; class Bacteroidia; order Bacteroidales; family Bacteroidaceae; genus RUG11857. The sequence continues at coordinate 7,249 of CAMOWU010000021.1, forward strand.
CTGCGAGACTCTGGCTTTCACCCGAGTGGAACTGTCGCTCGACATGAGCGACAGGGACAAAGCCACGGCGTTCATGCTCGTCAGAAAACCCGCCGGCGTGAAATTCAAGCCCCGTGAACTGTCGTGCCTCATCGACTACAGGTTCAACGGGAAGACATGCCATATCAGTTATATCAGAAGCACATTCCGATTCAGCGGTGACTGGAAAAGACGTCACTTCACCTCGCCTTTCAACGTCACCTGCGAAATGGCTGTGACAGACAGAAAGAATGACGACATCCAGCCCATACAAGGAAGGGACTCATTCGATGCCCACGACTCATTCTACGACAAGGTGGATTATTTCATGGACCCGGATTTCTGGGACGACTACAACATCATCGAACCGACAGAGACACTCGACAAAGCCGTTGACAAGCTACTCAAACGCCACAAGGAAACAAAAAGGTAGGATGAAACGCCTTTTTAACGACAACACCCACGCTATCTCACATTTTTTTGTTAATTTTGTCAGCTCAAAAGCATGACAGACTGGCTTATGTACAAAAGAATAACCATAAAAATAGGAAGCAACGTGCTGACACGTCCCGACGGCTCATTGGATGTCACGCGCATGTCGGCACTGGTGGACCAGATTGCCACCCTCAGGCTACAAGGCATCGAGATCATCCTCGTCTCGTCAGGAGCCATGGCCAGCGGAAGGAGCGAACTCGGAAAGACGGTGGACCAGAGCCGGCTCGACAGCGTGGAGCAACGACAACTTTTCTCCGCCGTGGGACAGGCTAAACTCATCAACCGCTATTTCGACCTCTTCCACGACTATGGCATACCCGTAGGACAGGTACTCACCACCAAAGAGAGCCTCGGTACCCGAGGACACTACCTCAACCAAAGAGGGTGCATGATGGTGATGCTCGACAACGGAGTACTGCCCATCGTCAACGAGAACGACACCATCTCGGTCACGGAGTTGATGTTCACCGACAACGACGAACTATCAGGACTCGTCGCCACCATGATGGACGCTGAGGCGCTCATCATCCTCAGCAACATCGACGGAATCTTCACCGGAAGTCCGTCCGACCCCAAAGCTACACTTATCCGAAAGGTGGAACCGGAAAAAGACCTCTCCGACTATATCCAAACCGAGAAGTCGGGATTCGGCAGAGGGGGGATGAAGACCAAAAGCAACATCGCTCACAAGGTGGCGAAAGAAGGGATACCTGTCTTCATCGCCAACGGAAAGGCGGACAACATCCTGATCAGACTCATCAATGATCCCGACAACACACCATGCACGGCTTTCGTGCCTGCGGAAGTCAACGTCTCCAGCATGAAGAAATGGATTGCCAACAGCGAGGGATTCGCCAAGGGAGAAATACATGTCAATCCACAGCTGACGGCGACACTCCTCGACGACGACAAGGCGACAAGTATCCTGCCCATCGGTGTGACCGACATCAAAGGCAACTTCGAACGCAACGACATCGTAAGGATCATCGGCGCCGACGGACAAGAAATCGGCGTGGGACGAACTGCCTACAGCAGCGAAGAAGCCAAAAAGTGCATCGGGCTGAAAAACAAGAAAGCACTGGTACACTACGACTACTTATTCATTCAATAAAACAAGCATCCAATCAACAAGCGATATGCTCACAGAAACCTTTTCAAAGGTGAGGGAAGCCAGCCGCAAACTCGCCTTGACCAACGACACTGATATCAACAACATACTGAACGATGTGGCACAAGCCATCATCGACAACACACCCGCACTGCTCGAAGCCAACAGCCGCGACCTCGAACGCATGGACAAGGACAACCCCATGTACGACCGACTGCAACTCACTGCCGACAGGCTGAAAGGCATCGCATCCGACATGCGAAACGTCAGCCGGTTGCCATCACCCTTAGGCAAGGTGCTCAAGCACAAGGTGCTGGACAACGGACTGGACCTGAAGCGCATCAGCGTGCCTTTCGGGGTCATCGGCGTGGTGTATGAGGCACGGCCTAACGTCACTTTCGATGTGTTCGCTCTCTGCCTGAAGGCTGGCAGCGCATGTGTGCTGAAAGGAGGAAAAGATGCCGACGACTCCAACCGAGAGGCCGTGAGCATCATCAAGACCATACTCGCCAAACACGGTATCGACCAGCACACCGTGGAATTGTTGCCTGCCACCCATGAGGCTACAGCAGAAATGCTGCATGCCGACGGATACATCGACCTCGTCATCCCAAGAGGCAGCAGCCGACTCATACAGTTCGTCAGGAAGGAGGCCAGTGTGCCGGTCATCGAGACAGGTGCCGGAGTGTGCCACGCCTACTTCGACAAGGACGGAGACACTGACAAAGGCGCACGCATCATCAACAACGCCAAGACCAGGAGGGTGAGCGTATGCAACGCACTCGACTGCACCATCATACATGCCGACCGGCTGGGCGAACTGCCACTGCTTTGCGCACCACTGGCGGAAAGCCATGTGGTCATCTACGCTGACGAACCTGCCTACGGCGTACTCAGCGTAGGAAGGGATGACAAAGGAATTGCACCCTACCCTGCCGAACTACTCAGACACGCTACGGAGCAGTCCTATGGAACGGAATTCCAATCCTACACCATGGCTGTCAAAACGGTCGAAACCATAGATGAGGCCATCCAGCACATCTACGAACACGGTTCGGGACACAGCGAATGTATCATCACAGAGAATGAGCAGACCGCCGACTACTTCACTCGAAGGGTGGACGCCGCCTGCGTCTATACCAATGCCCCCACCTCGTTCACCGATGGGGCTCAGTTCGGACTCGGTGCGGAAATCGGCATCAGCACTCAGAAACTACATGCCCGCGGCCCCATGGCATTAGAGGAAATATGCTCCTACAAGTGGGTCATCAAGGGCAACGGACAGATACGCCCGAAATAACATGTAGGGACGCGACGTGTCGCGTCCGCCACAGCAATAAATTCCGCGTCACATGTAGGGACGCGACGTGTCGCGTCCGCCACAGCAAATCTACAAATTACACATTTCTGATATAGGAAAAAACTATCAACAAACCGTCAATAAGGCATAACCAAGCCATATTTACGAAATCGGGGTGAAGAACCAAAATTCTTCACCCCGATTTCATATTGAGTGTCCTTGAAAGGAGTTTAGAGTGGATCGTCGATCAGGATATCCTCACGGATGTACTTACGACGCTGGTTCTCAAACTCTTCCTGAGAATAGACGATGATATTGTTGAAGTCGCGAAGACCTGTACCGGCAGGAATGAGGTGACCCGTGATCACGTTCTCCTTCATACCCTCCAGAGGGTCGGTCTTGCCTGCGATGGCTGCCTCATTGAGCACCTTGGTAGTCTCCTGGAACGAAGCTGCGGAAACGAAGCTCATGGCACTGAGTGCGGCGCGAGAGATACCCTGAAGGATCTGGACTGCTGTGGCGGGAACGGCATCACGTACCTGTACCTGCTTCATGTCGCGGCGCTTGAGCATCGAGTTCTCGTCGCGCAACTTGCGGGCGGTCACAATCATACCCTTCTTCATGGTCTCGGAGTCGCCCTCATCGGTCACAATCTTCTTGCCCCAAATGCGGTCGTTCTCCTCGGCAAACTCCAACTTGTCGATGATACCTCCTTGCAGGAAGCGAGTGTCGCCGGGATCGTCGATCTCCACCTTGCGCATCATCTGACGGACAATGATCTCGAAATGCTTGTCGTTGATCACCACACCCTGCAGACGATACACGTCCTGAACCTGGTTCACGATATACTCCTGAACGGCAGTCGGACCCTTGATGGCCAGAATGTCGGATGGAGTCACAGCACCGTCTGACAATGGAGTTCCGGCACGAACGAAGTCGTTCTCCTGAACAAGGATTTCCCTCGACAGAGGCACCAGGTAACTCTTCTTCTCACCAACCTTCGGTGTGAGGAAAAGCTCACGATTGCCACGTTTCACCTTACCGAAGGAGATCTCACCGTCGATTTCGGCTACTACAGCAGGGTTGGAAGAGTTGCGGGCCTCGAAGAGCTCGGTCACACGGGGAAGACCACCAGTGATGTCGCCCGACTTGCTGATGGCACGAGGAGTCTTGATCAAGATAGCACCTGGCTTGATCAGTTCACCGTCCTCAACGTTGATATGACCGTTGATGGGGAAGTTGTAGGTGCGCAGCACCTCACCCTCTTCATTCACAATCTCGCAAGTGGGCACTACTGCCTTGTCGCGGGTTTCAGTGATGATACGGTCGGACAAACCTGTGGTGTTATCGACCTCGACACGATAGGTCACACCCTCCAGCACGCCATTGAATCTCACTCTACCGCCAAATTCGCTGACAATCACAGCATTGAAGGCATCCCAAGTGGCGATGACATCGTCTTTCTTCACGGTGTCGCCCTCGTTGAAATAGAGCGTTGAACTATAAGGAACAGGCACTGCGGAAATGGAGATGCCGTTCTCGTTGACGAAATGGAGTTCAGCGAAACGACCTGTCACAGTCTTGGCCTCGGGATGGTCTTCTGTCGGACAGTCGATGGTACGCAAGTCCTCGAAATGAAGCTTGCAGGGGAACTTGGCCACAATCTTGGCATTGGTCTCGGCACTACCTGCCACACCACCGGCGTGGAAGGTACGGAGGGTCAGCTGAGTACCTGGCTCACCGATAGCCTGAGCGGCAATCACACCGACAGCCTCACCCTTCTGAACCATGCGCGAAGTGGCAAGGTTACGGCCATAGCACTTCATACATACACCTTTCTTCGACTCGCAAGTGAGCACTGAACGGATCTCAACCGTCTCAATACCAGCCTGCTCAATCTCGTTGGCGATACGCTCGGTGATTTCCTCACCAGCTGCCACAATCAGATTATGGGTCACAGGATGCTCGATGTCGTAAACCGATACACGGCCAAGAATACGCTCGGCAAGAGAGGCCACAACGCGGTCGCCATCCTTCAAGGCGGTGCACTCCAGACCACGAAGGGTTCCGCAGTCCTCCTCTGTGATAATCACATCGTGACTCACGTCAACCAGACGACGGGTCAAGTAACCAGCGTCGGCTGTCTTCAATGCAGTATCTGCCAGACCCTTACGGGCACCGTGAGTGGAAATGAAGTACTCCAACACCGACATTCCTTCCTTGAAGTTGGAAAGGATTGGGTTCTCAATGGTGTCGTTGGTGTCGGCACCTGCCTTTTGGGGCTTGGCCATCAGACCACGCATACCGGCAAGCTGTGCAATCTGGTCTTTGGAACCACGGGCACCGGAATCCAGCATCATATAGACGGCGTTGAAACCTTGGTCGGCATGCTCCATCTTGTCGATCAGAACCTCCTTCATCTTGTCGTTGGCGCGCGACCAAGCGGCAATGATACGGTCGTAACGGTTCTTTTCAGTGATCAGACCTTGAGCGTACTCAGCCTGGATCTCATCCACCTCATCTGTACCATCTTTGACAATCTGGGCCTTTTCCTCTGGGATGATGATATCATCGAGGTTGAACGACAGACCGCCTTCGTATGCACGGTTGTAACCAAGGTTCTTGATACCGTCGAGGAATTCGCAGGCACGGTCCATACCCACAGTCTTGATCACCTGGGTGATGACCTTCTTCAGTGCCTTCTTACCCATGACTTCGTTGACGAAACCAATCTCATCAGGAACAATACCATTGATGATGATACGTCCGACAGATGTCTCAACGATATGACGGTAGTAGTTGCCATTGGCATCCACGTCCTTCACCATACACTTGATCTGAGCGTGAACATCCACAGCACCCTCATTGTAGGCGATGATAGCCTCCTCGGGACCGTAGAAGCTGATGCCTTCACCCTTGGCTCCCGGACGGATCTTGGAGATGTAGTAGAGACCAAGCACCATGTCCTGAGAAGGAACAGTGATAGGTTCGCCTGAAGCTGGCGAGAGAATATTGTGCGACTGAAGCATCAGCAACTGGGCCTCAAGAATGGCCTCATTGCTCAAAGGCAAGTGAACTGCCATCTGGTCACCGTCGAAGTCAGCGTTGAACGCTGTACATGCCAGTGGGTGAAGCTGGATGGCCTTACCCTCGATCATCTTGGGCTGGAAAGCCTGGATACCCAGACGGTGAAGTGTTGGGGCTCGGTTGAGGAGCACGGGATGACCTTTCATCACATACTCGAGGATGTCCCAAATCACCTCTTCGCGACGGTCAACCATCTTCTTGGCCGACTTCACGGTCTTCACGATACCGCGCTCGATCAACTTGCGGATGATGAAAGGCTTGTAGAGCTCGGCAGCCATCAGCTTGGGCAGACCGCACTCGCCCATCTTCAACTCAGGACCTACGACGATCACTGAACGGGCAGAATAATCGACACGCTTACCCAGCAAGTTCTGACGGAAACGACCCTGCTTACCTTTCAGAGAGTCGGACAACGACTTGAGAGGACGGTTGGACTCCGACTTCACGGCACTGCTCTTACGGGAGTTGTCGAACAAACTGTCAACTGCCTCCTGAAGCATACGCTTCTCGTTGCGGAGAATCACCTCAGGGGCTTTGATCTCCAACAGACGCTTCAGACGGTTGTTGCGGATGATGACACGACGATAAAGGTCGTTGAGGTCGCTGGTGGCGAAACGACCGCCATCCAACGGAACCAAAGGACGCAACTCGGGCGGAATCACGGGGATGTTGCGCATGATCATCCACTCGGGCTTGTTGCGGCCACGGCTCGAACGGAAGGCCTCGACAACCTGAAGACGCTTCAAGGCATCCTGCTTGCGCTGCTGAGAAGAGTCCTGGCTGGCGCGGTCGCGAAGCTCGTAGGAGAGAGCGTCGAGATCCACGCGCTTGAGCATGTCCTCAAGGGCCTCAGCACCCATCTTGGCGATGAACTTGTTAGGGTCGCTGTCGTCGAGATACTGGTTGCCCTCCATCTGCTCATGCTCTATGATGCTGTAGTACTGCTCCTCGGTGAGCAACTCATTCTCCTCTACATTGATGTCCTCTGGCAAGTCAAGGTCCTTGGCCTTACCTGCCTGGATGATGATATAGCGCTCATAGTAAATGACTGAATCCAACTTCTTGGAAGGCAGACCCAGAAGATAGCCTATCTTGTTGGGAAGGGAACGGAAATACCAGATATGGGCCACTGGAACAACGAGTGCGATGTGACCACTGCGCTCACGTCTCACCTTCTTCTCTGTAACTTCCACACTACAACGGTCGCAAACAATGCCTTTATAGCGGATGCGCTTGTATTTACCGCAATGGCACTCATAGTCCTTGGTGGGACCGAAGATGCGCTCACAGAACAAACCGTCGCGCTCGGGCTTGTAAGAGCGGTAATTGATGGTCTCAGGCTTCAGAACCTCACCATAGGAATTCTGCTGGATCTCGTCGGGAGATGCCAAGCCAATGGTGATCTTCGTGAAATTGGTCTTTGTCTTTGTTTCTTTCTTAAAAGCCATTTGTATCTTGTGTTACATGAAGTTGTTACTGTTATTCCAATGTGATGCTCAGGCCAAGGCCACGAAGCTCGTGCAACAGCACGTTCAACGACTCTGGAATGCCTGGAGTTGGAAGAGGATCACCCTTGACGATGGCTTCGTAAGCCTTGCTGCGGCCTGTCACGTCGTCCGACTTCACCGTCAGAATCTCCTGAAGAACATGGGAAGCACCGAAGGCCTCAAGAGCCCATACCTCCATCTCTCCGAAACGCTGGCCACCAAACTGGGCCTTACCGCCAAGAGGCTGCTGGGTGATGAGTGAGTACGGACCAATGGAACGGGCGTGCATCTTGTCCTCTACCATGTGTCCGAGTTTGAGCATATAGGTCACACCTACCGTAGCGGGCTGGTCGAAACGAAGACCGGTCTCACCATTATACAAGTAGGTGCGTCCGTAGCGAGGAAGACCGGCTTTGTCGGTCCATTCGCAAAGGTCCTTGAGTTTGGCACCGTCGAAGATTGGAGTGGAGAACTTCACGTCCAGTTTGCTTCCTGCATAACCAAGCACGGCCTCGAAAATCTGACCGAGGTTCATACGAGAAGGCACACCCAGAGGGTTCAACACGATATCCACAGGAGTACCATCCTCCAGGAACGGCATGTCCTCGATACGCACCACCTTCGATACGATACCCTTGTTGCCGTGACGTCCGGCCATCTTGTCGCCTACGCCTATCTTACGCTTCTTGGCAATATAGACTTTGGCCATCTGGATGATGCCTGAAGGCAGCTCGTCGCCTATGGCAAGAGCATTCTTCTTGCGCTTGCTCTCGGCGTCAAGCAGCTTGTACTGCTTCAGGTAGTTGATGATCAAGGTGCGGATCAAGTCGTTGGTGTGCTCGTCTGAAGTCCAACCCGACAACTGAACTGATGTATAGTCCATGTTCACGAAGTCGCTCTGGAGGAACTTGGCGCCTGGGGCAACCTTCTCCACACCCATATAGTCCATCACACCAGCTGATTTCTTACCCTTGGTCAGGGTCATCAGCTTGTCAACAAGAATCTCCTTCAGAATGGCCACCTTGTCCTTGAATTCCTCATCGATCTTCACCTGGCCAATCTTGTCTGCCTTCTTGGCAGCACGGTCCTTGATGGCGCGGGAGAAGAGTTTCTTGTCAATCACCACACCGCTGAGCGAAGGAGTGGCCTTCAATGAGGCGTCTTTCACATCACCAGCCTTGTCGCCGAAGATGGCGCGCAGCAACTTCTCTTCTGGAGAGGGGTCAGACTCACCCTTAGGAGTGATCTTACCAATAAGGATATCACCTGGCTCCACATGAGCGCCGACACGGATGATACCGTTCTCGTCGAGGTCCTTGGTGGCCTCTTCGCTCACGTTTGGAATGTCGCTCGTCAACTCCTCAACACCACGCTTGGTCTCACGAACATCAAGGGAGAACTCGCTCACGTGAACAGAGGTCAGAAGGTCCTCGCGAACCACACGCTCACTCAGCACAATGGCGTCCTCATAGTTGTAGCCCTTCCATGGCATGTAGGCCACAAGCAAGTTGCGACCCAGAGCAAGCTCACCACCACAGGTGGCATAGCCTTCTGTCAGGATGTCGCCCTTCTTCACGCGCTGACCCTTGTCGCAGATAGGACGAAGGTCGATGGTCATATCCTGGTTCGTACGGCGGAACTTAGGAATCTTGTACTCCTTCATTGCAGGAACGAAGCTCACGAATTCCTCTTCCTCTGTACGGTCATAAAGGATGCGGATGGTAGTGGCGTCAACATACTGGATGACACCATCGCCCTCAGCGACAATCATCGTGCGAGAATCCTCACACACCTGCTTCTCTATACCTGTACCTACGATAGGAGCCTCTGTGCGAAGCAGAGGAACAGCCTGACGCATCATGTTCGAACCCATGAGGGCGCGGTGGGCGTCGTCGTGCTCCAAGAATGGAATCAGGGCGGCGGCAATAGAGGCAATCTGCTGAGGAGAAACGTCCATCAACTGCACATCCTCGGGCGGAACCTGAGGATAGTCTGCGTCGCGACGGCATTTCACCTTCTTCAGGATGAAGTTGCCATCGTCATCGAGAGGAGCATTACCCTGACCGATGATCAGGCCTTCCTCTTCCTCGGCGGACAGATAGACGATATTGTTGTTGTCCAGGTCAACATGCTTGTCGGCCACCTTGCGGTAAGGGGTCTCGATGAAGCCCAGACTATTGATCTTGGCATACACACACAGAGAGGAAATCAGTCCGATGTTAGGACCTTCAGGCGACTCAATAGGACAGAGACGACCGTAGTGGGTATAGTGCACGTCGCGCACCTCGAAACCGGCGCGCTCACGCGACAGACCACCAGGACCCAGGGCTGACATACGGCGCTTGTGGGTCACCTCGGCAAGAGGATTCGTCTGGTCCATGAACTGAGACAGAGGATTGGTGCCGAAGAAAGAGTTGATGACCGAAGAGATGGTCTTGGCATTGATCAGGTCGGCAGGAGTGAAATCCTCGCTGTCGCGCACATTCATGCGCTCGCGGATGGTGCGGCTCATACGGGCCAGACCTATAGAGAACTGGTTGGCAAGCTGCTCGCCTACGGTACGTACACGGCGGTTGCTCAAGTGGTCGATATCATCCACAACAGCCTTGGAGTTGGACAGCTGGATGAGGTATTTGATGATTTCGATGATGTCTTCCTTGGTCAAGACCCTCACGTCGGGATCAGTGTCAAGGTTGAGTTTCTTGTTGATGCGGTAGCGGCCCACATCACCAAGGTCATAACGCTTGTCGGAGAAGAACATGTTGTTGATCACTTCCCTGGCACTTGCCTCATCGGGTGCCTCAGCGTTGCGAAGCTGGCGGTAGATATACTTCAACGCCTCAGAACCCGAGTTGTTGGGGTCTTTCTGCAGTGTGTTGAAGATAATGGCATAGTCGTTGGCATTAGCGTTCTCGCTATGAACGAAAACAGTGTCAACGCCAACTTCGAGAATCATCTCGATAGCATCGTCGTCAATAATGGTCTGGCGCTCGAGAATCACCTCGAAACGCTCGATGGATACCACCTCACCAGTATCCTCGTCCACATAGTCCTCGTTCCATGACTTCAGAACACGAGCGGCAAGTTTCATGCCTTTCACCTGCTCCAGGTGTTCCTGGTCGGCGGGAACCTCAGTGGCGAGATTGAAAATACTCAGGATGTCGCGGTCGTTCTCATAGCCAATGGCACGCAACAAGGTCGTCACAGGAAGTTTCTTCTTGCGGTCGATGTAGGCATACATCACATTGTTGATGTCAGTGGCGAATTCTATCCAACTGCCCTTGAAAGGAATGATACGGGCTGAAAACAGAGGTGTACCGTTGGAGTGAATGCTTGAGCCGAAAAACACACCAGGAGAACGGTGAAGCTGGGATACTACGACACGTTCGGCACCATTGATGACGAATGTACCGTTAGGGGTCATATAAGGAATCATGCCCAGATAGACATTGCTGTCCTTCGGGCTGAAGTCCTCATGGTCTGTATCGGAGCAAGTGAGTTTCAAATGCGCCTTCAAGGGTACGCTGTAGGTCTGGCCACGCTCCAGGCACTCCTCTATCGAATAGCGGGGAGCGTCGATATAGTAGTCCAGAAACTCGAGCTCGTAATTGTTACGGGTGTCGGTGATGGGGAAGTTCTCAGAGAACACCTTGTAAAGCCCGTCGTTCTTGCGCTTCTCGGGAGGGGTGTCGAGCTGAAGGAAATCCTCAAACGACTTCAATTGCACGTCAAGAAAGTCGGGATAGGGAACCGGATTCTTGACAGAGGCGAAGTTTACTCGATTGTTGACGATTTTTGACATCTCTGTGGGTTTGAAAAATGATTTGATAATGATTGAAGCCTATAGCATCCTACTACAAGAACAACATGAGAGGAATGAAGCAAAAGGCTTGTCGGTGAACAATTTGGAGGAGGTATGCTCAAAACCTCGCACTTCAGGTATTAAGACAAAAAGGTTAAGAACCCTCAACCTGAGGACTCTTAACCAATTTGTATCAGTGGGAGTGATATTATTTGATCTCAACTTCAGCACCAGCACCCTCAAGAGCAGCCTTGAGGGCCTCAGCGGTAGCCTTGTCAACACCTTCCTTGACTTTGGCAGGAGCACCGTCAACGAGTTCCTTAGCCTCTTTCAGACCGAGACCGCAGTTCTCCTTAACAGCCTTCACTACCTGAAGCTTAGCGCTACCAGCGTTCTTGAGAACAACATCGAAAGATGTCTTCTCCTCAGCTGCGGGAGCGTCAGCAGCAGGACCAGCGGCAACAGCAACAGCTGCAGCAGCGGGCTCAATACCATACTCGTCCTTAAGGATAGCCTTAAGTTCACTTACTTCTTTCACTGTCAAATTTACCAATTCTTCAGCAATAGCTTTCAAATCTGCCATTTTTATCTACTTTTTTATTGTTATTTGTTTTCTTTTTGTTTATCTACCAGCAGACTCTTTCTGACTGCCAGCTTTTCGGATTACTCACCGCGTTCTGCAAGTGTGTCAAGAACACCGTGAATAGTGGAGGCACCAGAGTCCAAAGCAGAGAGAACACCCTTGATTGGAGACTCCAGCATAGCAACAACCTCGGCAATCAACTCGTTCTTGCTCTTGATTGTAGCCAGAGCGTCAAGCTGGTCAGCACCAAGATAGATGCTTTCCTCAGCATAAGCACCTTTGAGAACAGGAATACCATTGTGCTTCTTGGCAAAATCCTTGATCATCTTGCCTGGCACATTGGCCACCTCTGTGAACATCACACCTGTGGTACCCTTCAGAATGGAGCTCAGTGAACTGAAATCACCCTCGATATTGCCAAGAGCCTTCTCGAAAAGAGTGTTCTTGATCATCACAAGCTTCACGTTCTGCTTGAAGCACTCACGACGGAGGTCGCTTGTAGTCTGCGAATCCAATGCAGTGAGGTCAACAAGATAGAAATGAGGATACTTCTTCAGTGTCTCAGTAAGACTGGATATCAATAAGCTTTTATCTTCTTTCTTCATAATGCGTCAAATAATTAATCAATTGATTTAGTGTCAACTTTAACACCCTTGCTCATCGTGCTTGAAAGATAAACGCTCTTGATGTAAGTACCTTTGGCGGTGGCGGGCTTCATCTTGTTGATAGTGTTCAGGAACTCCTTGGCATTCTCAACAATCTTCTCCACAGAGAAAGAAACCTTTCCTATAGATGCGTGAACAATACCAGTCTTGTCGTTTCTGAAGTCAATCTTACCTTGCTTCACCTCACGTACTGCCTTGGCAACATCCATTGTGACTGTGCCACTCTTGGGGTTCGGCATCAGGCCACGAGGACCAAGAATACGACCCAGAGCACCAATCTTACCCATGCAGGATGGCATTGTGATAATCACATCCACATCTGTCCATCCGCCTTTAATCTTCTCAACGTATTCGTCGAGACCAACATAGTCAGCGCCAGCCTCTTGTGCAGCAGCGGCAACATCAGAAGTACAAAGGCAGAGCACACGTACTTCCTTACCTGTACCGTTAGGAAGCGACACAACGCCACGAACCATCTGATTGCTCTTCTTGGGGTCGATACCCAGACGAACATCGATGTCAAGCGAAGCATCAAACTTGGTGTATGTGATCTCCTTGACCAATGCTGCGGCCTCACTCAAAGTGTAAGCCTTCCCTGCTTCAATCTTGTCTGCGTACGCTTTCTGATTTTTTGTAAGTTTACCCATTGTCTAATTGAAGTTATAAGTTATTTACCAGGGAATTCTCCTTTTACAGTGATACCCATGCTCCTTGCTGTACCAGCAATCATTGACATGGCAGACTCTATAGTGAAGCAATTCAAGTCGGGCATCTTGTCCTCTGCGATGGCACGAACCTGATCCCATGTCACTGAGGCAACCTTCTTGCGGTTGGGCTCAGCTGAACCAGATTTCACCTTGGCAGCCTCAAGAAGCTGAATTGCTGCAGGAGGAGTCTTAACCACAAAGTCGTATGACTTGTCTGTGTAGTAAGTGATGACAACAGGAAGCACCTTGCCGGCCTTGTCCTGAGTTCTGGCGTTGAACTGCTTGCAGAAATCCATGATGTTGATACCCTTGGAACCCAATGCGGGACCTACTGGAGGGGATGGATTTGCAGCGCCACCTTTAATCTGTAATTTGATTAATCCAGCAACTTCTTTAGCCATTTTGTGATAATGATTTTTATATTAATTTGATGCGGAACAACGTGCCGTAACAGCTTACACGCTATTCCTTTCCCACTTGTGAAAAGTCAAGTTCTACGGGTGTCGTGCGACCGAAAATCTTCACCGCAACCTTCAGTTTCTTCTTCTCTTCGTTCACCTCTTCAATCGTACCGTCGAAACCGCTGAAAGGACCATCGCTGACCTTGATGGCATCACCAATATGGAAATCATACTGGATGGTGGTCTCCATCTCCTCGGATGCACCCAACAGACGACCAACTTCACTGTCACGAAGAGGCATAGGTTCATTACTACCGCGCTCAGCGCTCAGAAATCCAAGCACGTTAGGAGTATTGCGCAACAATGACTGGATCGCACCATCCATCTTGTAATGTTTTCCGTTCTTGTCGTGGGTCACAACAACCTCGACCTCAACCAAAACATAACCAGACAGCAAAGTACGTTCTTTGACCACACGCTTGTTGTTGGTGGTCTTCTGATACTTCTCAGTGGGTACAAGAACCTGTGGTACTTGTTCCTCCAGCCCGTGGTTCTTCACGTTCAGGTCAATGTATTCCTTGACCTTACCTTCTTTACCACTGATAGCTTTAAGGACATACCACTTCTTCAATGTCTCAGCCATATCCGCAATTACACTTTTTACCTAAAGAGTGAATAAACAAGACCCATAAACTTCTCAAAGACGAAGTCCATCGCAAAAACTATCAGGGCTATGATAATGGAAGCATATAAAACTATCAATGCCGTGTTAGTAAGTTCTTTCAACGATGGCCATGTGACTTTATGAACAAGTTCATCGTAGGAATCTTTACAATACTGTACTATACTTTTAAACATAATTCTTACACTTTAGCACGGGAAGAGAGACTCGAACTCCCGACACCTGGTTTTGGAGACCAGTGCTCTACCAACTGAGCTATTCCCGTAATTAGGATGGCTGCCTTCAGCTGACGACAGCCATCCTTGTATTTGAGTGTCACGGCATCATGCCGAAACGTTCTTGAGACTACGATTAATCGTCAAGAATCTCAGTGATCTGGCCAGAACCAACTGTACGACCACCTTCGCGGATAGCGAAACGAAGACCTACGTTGATTGCAACTGCGTAGATGAGGTCAACCACGATCTCTACGTTGTCGCCTGGCATTACCATCTCAACGCCCTCTGGAAGTGAAATCTCACCTGTGCAGTCCATTGTGCGGAGGTAGAACTGTGGACGGTAGTGGTTCTTGAATGGAGTGTGACGACCACCCTCTTCCTTCTTCAGAACGTAGATCGAAGCCTTGAACTTCTTGTGAGGAGTGATGACACCCGGGTGAGTGATCACCATACCACGCTTCACCT
The DNA here is from genome assembly GCA_946628545.1 of uncultured Bacteroides sp. GTDB lineage: Bacteria > Bacteroidota > Bacteroidia > Bacteroidales > Bacteroidaceae > RUG11857. The sequence goes on from CAMOWU010000021.1 coordinate 22,267, forward strand.
CGTTCTTCTCAATACCACGGAGGAGCAGACCTACGTTATCACCAGCCTCACCCTCATCGAGGATCTTGCGGAACATCTCAACACCAGTTACCACTGACTTGTTGTCCTCACCAAGACCGAGAAGCTGAACAGCGTCACCGATCTTCACGCGGCCAGTCTCAATACGACCTGTAGCCACTGTACCACGACCTGTGATAGAGAACACGTCCTCAACAGGCATCAAGAATGGCTTATCAACGTCGCGCTGTGGCTCCTGAATCCAGTTGTCAACTGCATCCATCAGCTCCATCACCTTGTCTTCCCACTCAGGTACACCGTTCAAGGCACCAAGAGCAGAACCGCGGATGAATGGAGTGTCCTCCTCAAACCCGTACTGAGCGAGCAGGTCCTGCATTTCCATCTCTACGAGGTCGAGCATCTCAGGATCGTCAACAGCGTCGCACTTGTTGATGAACACAACCAAACGAGGAACGTTCACCTGGCGGGCCAGAAGGATGTGCTCGCGAGTCTGAGGCATAGGACCGTCAGTTGCGGCAACTACGATGATAGCACCGTCCATCTGAGCAGCACCTGTTACCATGTTCTTCACATAGTCAGCGTGTCCCGGGCAGTCAACGTGAGCATAGTGACGCTTTGCAGTCTCATACTCTACGTGAGCGGTGTTGATAGTGATACCACGCTCTTTCTCCTCAGGAGCGTTGTCAATCTGGTCGAAAGACTTGATCTTACCCTCATTACCAGCTACGCGCTTGGAAAGCACGAGAGTGATGGCGGCAGTCAAGGTAGTCTTACCGTGGTCAACGTGACCGATGGTTCCGATGTTAACGTGCGGTTTCGTACGTTCGAATTTCTCTTTTGCCATAGCTTAAATTAAATTTCTTATTGTTATTGTTATTTGATTCTTCATACTACAGTGAGGCGTTCTGCCTTGAGCATGTCCGCGAAAAAAACCGCAGTTCCGGTAAGCATTCACCTTTCTTTAGTATCATTCATTGCTTGGAGCTGTTAACGAGATTTGGACTCGTGACCTCTTCCTTACCAAGGAAGTGCTCTACCACTGAGCTATAACAGCATGTATATTTGGCTGGAATTACCCTTAACCTTCTTTTCTTACTGAGGAATGTGTCCTGAGTGGGTGGGCACAGATGGATTCGAACCACCGAAGGCGAAAGCCAGCAGATTTACAGTCTGCCCCATTTGGCCACTCTGGAATATGCCCTCCTCTTTTTGAGCCTCTTGTCGGAGTGGCTGTGCCGATCCGCCAAGTTTCTTTTGAGCCTCTTGTCGGATTCGAACCAACGACCCCGAGATTACAAATCACGTGCTCTGGCCAACTGAGCTAAAGAGGCGTACACCCTTCGCACGGAGCCTCCGTGCGAAACGGGTGCAAATTTAGACATTATTTTTGAGATGACAAAAAAAATCCGGGATTTTTTTCATTCTATCTCTGTTTTTCCTTGTATTTGGAGATTTGGCGTTCCAAAGCCTCCAGTGTAGTAGTCGTTGCTTCTTCGAATGTGTCGCTCACCTTCGTGGCAAAAAGTTCCTCTCCAGGAAGAGCCACCTTGATGTCCACCTGCTTGTTGTGGGCCGTCTCGGGTTTCACGACCTTTAATGACACCTCTACCTTTCTTATATCGTTACTCAACTTCTCCAGTTTACTTGCCTTCTTCTGGATGAAATCCTGAAGCTTGTCGGTAGCTTCGAATTTGATTGCCTTGATACTTAATTCCATAATATCTCTGTTTTATTGGTTATAGTCGCGGACTTTCATCCTCGAGGATGAGCGTCCTTATACACATTCTTCAATTCTTCGAAAGATGTATGAGTATAAACCTCTGTGGTGCGCAGGCTGGCATGTCCAAGCAGATTCTGAATGGCGACGAGGTCGGCCTTGTGGTTGAGCATCGTGGTGGCGAAAGTGTGCCGCAACACGTGCGGGCTCCGCTTACTGATGCTTGTCACCTCTGTGAGATAGGATTTCACCAACCTCTCAACCTTGCTACGGCTCACCGCCTTGCCTTGGTTGCCGAGGAAGAAACTGTCGTCGCGCTGGGCGAATTCCTGGTCGCGCAAGCTCATATAGGCTTGCATGGCCTCGCACAGATCTTCCCCGAAAGGGATGATGCGCTGCTTGTTGCGTTTGCCTGTCACCTTGATGCTCTTGGCGCCGAAGTCGATGTCGCGGTCTTTCAGACCCAGTAATTCGGCGATTCGCATTCCTGTGTCGTAAAACATCAGGATGATGAGCCGGTCGCGCTGCCCAGCGTAGTCGGCAGTGAAATGATTGCCATCCAGCAGTTCGTCCATCTCGACTTCTTTTAGAAAAGAAGGAAGTGGCTTACCCCTTTTCGGACCGGTGATGTTGCGGGCAGGATTCTTCTCGGCCAGCCCCATCAGCACCAAGTAATGGTAAAAGGTCCGCACTGCGCTGAGCTTTCGGTTGACGGAAGAGGCTTTCATCTTGCCTTTGTCAAGGCAGTGGACAATCCATGCCCTCACGACATCAGCATCTACCGTCTGCCATGTGATGCTTTCATTCAATTCCTCACAAAAGGCTGCAAATTCCTTGATGTCGGTACCGTAGCTCTCTACAGTCCTCGCGGAATAGTTGCGCTCCGATTTGAGATACTCCAAGAATGAATCATAACAGGTCTGCTCCATCTACTTTCTTTCGTTTGATGATGCAAATTAGTTATTTTTCTTGGAAAAACAATCAAAGATGAGTAAAAAATTAACTTTATTTGAAAAATTTCACTGTTTCGCCTTACTCCTCGTTTCTGTGGAGCTGGTTCACATAGATGGCATGCTGCATCTTCACGCGCTTGGTCACCGATGGCTTCTCAAACTCTCTGCGACGTCTCACTTCTTTCACGATGCCTGTTCTTTCTGCCTTTCTCTTGAACTTCTTGAGGGCTCTCTCGATGTTTTCGCCCTCTTTTACAGGTACAATAATCATTTAATTTGAATTTTTATTGGTTTTTTATTAACTGATCAAGTGGTTTTTATCCACTGGACGGCAAAATTACAACTTATTTACGACACTAACAAAACTTTCTGGGAAAAAAGTTCCGAAACATGTCCTTTTCATGCCTCAACGTCGGCAATCTTACCATTTCGCTTCAAATTTTCCACAAAAACATCTACTTTGTGGAGTTCCTGAGGGATGTCGATGCTCTGGGGGCAATGAGGGGAGCACTGACCACAACCGATGCAGTGGTCGGCCTGGCGAAGACGGGGCACACTGCGGTCGTAGCCCACAAGGAAAGCGCGGCGTTGCTTATTGTACTCGGCTGAACGGCGATGGGTGGGCATGTTGTCTTCCTTGATGCACTTGTTGTAGTGGGAGAAGATGGCGGGGATGTTGATGCCATAGGGACAGGGCATGCAGTAGTTGCACTCATTGCAGGGGATGGTCTTCAGGTTGAAGATGTCCTCGGCAATGTCCATCAGGAATTCATGCTCTTCGGGGGTGATGGGGGTCAATGGGGAGTAGGTGCGGATATTCTCTACCAGATGTTCCATATAGGTCATGCCGCTCAGCACTGTCAGCACCTTCTCGGGGGTGCCGGCAAAACGGAAGGCCCATGCAGCCACGCTGTCCTCGGGACGACGGGCTTTCAGTTTGGCGACAATCGGGTCGGGCACATTGGCAAGGCGGCCACCAAGCAGAGGTTCCATAATCACCGAAGGAATACCTCTTTTCTCCAGTTCACCATAAAGATAAACTGCGTCGGTGTTGCTGGAGTTGATCTCATTGGCGAGGTTCCAGTCCAGGTAGTTGAGCTCAATCTGAACGAAATCCCAATGGTAGCGGCCTTCGTCGTGCCACTGCAACAACTGGTCGAAGACCGAGACAGCGCCATGATAGGAGAAACCGAGATTGCGGATGCGGCCTTTCTCCTTCTGCTCCACCAGCCAGTCGAGAATGCCATTGTCCATAAAGCGGGTGTTGAACTCGTCCATGCCGCTGCCACCTATGGCATGGAGCAGCAGGTAGTCGATGTAATCGACCTGCAGGTACTTCAGAGAGTTCTCGAACATCTCCATCGACTCTTTCCTGGGCCAGGTGGCAGGACTGAAGTTCGACATCTTGGTGGCGACGAAATACTTGTCGCGAGGGTGGCGGTGAAGGGCGATGCCCGTAGCTTCTTCCGAACGGCCCTGGCAATAGGCGGGGGAGGTGTCGAAATAGTTGACGCCATGCTCAATGGCGTAATCGACCTGCTTGTTCACCATCTCCTGGTCGATGGCGGCGTCGGGATGGTCGCGCTCGGTGCCACCACCCACCACAGGAAGGCGCATCATGCCGTAACCCAGAAGCGACACACGATCGCCAGTGTTGGGGCTGGTGCGGAAGGTCATCTTGCCTTTCTCGCCTTCCTGCTGCGAGGCTGTTGTCTGTCCGTCCTTGCCGCTACAAGCAACCAAGCCGGCGGAAGCGGCCACCACACCACCTCCAAGCAACTTGAAAAAATCCCTGCGGTTAATGATTTTGCTCATCTTGATTGTATCTGTTTTTTTGAAGCGTAACCATATCGGCAACAAAGGATAGTCGCACGTGTTCACGCTCTTCTTGATTACATTATATATTAAGAAAGGGAAGCGTGCCTTGCATCACACTTCCTTATGCACTTCATGCCCTTCCACATAGATGGCAGTGAAAGGACGGGCTGGACACAGGTTCTCACAGGCACCGCAACCGATGCAGCGAGACTCGTTGACAGCTGGCACCATCGGGGAGAGTTCGTCGTTCTCGTCGAGCTGGACCATCGTGATGGCACCTACGGGGCAGTGACGCTCGCAGTTGCCACACTCCACTCCATCTACCACTGGGATGCAGTTTTTCTTCACCCACACGGCATGACCGATCTGGGTGCTCGACTTCACTGCCAAGCTGATCGGACGGATGGCACCTGCCGGACAGACACTGGAACATTCGTTGCACTCAGGGCGGCAGTAGCCGCGCTCGTACGACATCGTGGGCTGCATCAGGGTCAGAAGATTGGCGGAGGGACGAAGCACGTCGTTGGGACAGGCCGACACGCACAACTGACAGGCGGTGCAGTGTTTGGCCATATTGGAGGCGGAGATGGAACCGGGAGGGGTGATGGGGGTGGAGCGTTCCACGATAGCCTTATCCTCTATCTTGGCCAGACCACCATCCACTTTCTTCTTCTCCTGGGCAAGCACAGCGGCTGTAGTGGCCAGGGCGGAGGCTACCAGGAAAGAACGGCGACCCTGATCGACGGGTTCTGAGGCAGTCTTCTTGGCCTTGGCGACCAATCTGACGGGGGCGTAGGAGATGGCGTGTTTCTTGTCGCACTTGTCGATACAGTTGCCACAAACCACACAACGGCTGTAATCCACCGTATAGTTCTTGAAGTCGATGCAGGCGGCTTTGCAAGAGCGGGCACACTTGCCGCACTTGATGCACTCGTTCTCGTCGATCTTGATGCGCAACCAAGAAAAACGGGCGAAAAGGCTGAGGAAAGTGCCGACAGGACAAATGGTGTTGCAGTAGGTGCGGCCATTGCGGTAGGCGAGCACAAACAGCACGACGAACGTCACGGCGGAAATGATGAACGTGGGCAGGCTACGGAGCCAAATGTCGATTGAGGAGAAAGCGTAACTGCCTCGTTGCTCGGCCCAACTGGCCAAAGCATTGTTGGCGAGTTCCACCAAAGGACGAAACAGGTTGTTGGCAATACGGCCAAAGGAACTGTAAGGGGCAAGCAGAGCGACCAAGGAACCTAAACCTGCCAACAGGGCGATGATGAAAAAAAACAGCACCACATAGCGCAGCACGTTCTTGGCCTTGGAGTAGGAATACTTGTTCTTCTTGAAGTTGAAACGGGCCATCACATCCTGCATCACACCCAAGGGACAAATTACAGAACAATACATCCGGCCGAAAACCAAGGTCAGCAACAACAAACCCACCACAACAAGAAGGTTCATGGCCAGCAAAGCCGGCAGAAACTGGATCTTGGCCATCCAACCAAACAAATGGCGGGTGGTGTCGGTCAGGTCGAGGAAAAGCAAGGTGACCATAACAAACGACACAATCGCCAAGATGATTCGTGTTTTTCTTAACATAGTCTATATCAACTTTGAATTACGTTTTTTATCGTTTAATCGTTTATTCGTTTATCCGTTCATCCGTTTATCCGTCGAATCATTTCTTCGCCTTGCCTCTCACGGTGACCGCCACCACCCAGATGCTGAACTCATACAACAACCATATCGGCAACGAAACAATCAACAGCGTGAACACATCTGTAGTGGGAGTCACAATAGCGGCAAGCACCAGAATGACCATGATCGAATGGCGGCGGTAGCGGCGCATCCATTCAGCGCGCATCAAACCGAAAAGGGCAAGTAGCCAGCACACCACCGGAATCTCGAACAAAGCGCCGAAGACCAGGCTCATGGTCAGCAACGTACCGATATAAGAACTCAAGGTCAACAGGTTCTCCACCTCAGCACTCACCTGGTAATTGCCCAGAAAACGAACGGTCAGGGGGAAAAGCACAAAGTAGTTGACCAACAGTCCCACCATGAACATGAAGTAAGCGCTGAGCAATAGCCGGACGCTATATTTACGCTCATGCTCATACAAGGCGGGGGATACGAATCGGAACAAGACATAAATCACATAAGGGGAGGCGCACAACAAGCCGACGGTCATCGACACGTTCAAATGGGCCATCAGCTGCTCGGTCAATCCAGTGTTCACCAGATGAAGGCGGAAGGGTTCCCCCACCCCAACCCATCGGTAGAACATGAAGTCGCTGCTCGTAGGGGCTAAGACCACGGCAAACAACTCCTCCTTGAAGAAGAAGGCTACAGTGCCTGCCAAAACCACCGCAACGACAATGCGGAGCAGGCTGTTTCGCAACACGTCGAGATGCTCCCAGAAGGTCTGACGGGACTCGTCCATCACGCTAACAACTAAGATGCCGTTCCTGACTCTTTCGGATCTTTCTCCACTGCCTCAATTCTTTTGGCAGCATCATGATCGTCATCGACCTTGCCGTCCATACCTTCTTTGAAACTCTTCACGCCTTTCCCAAGACCCTTCATCAGCTCAGGAATCTTCTTCGCACCGAAAAGCAACAGGAAGATAAAAGCAATCAGCAGCAATTCCTGGGTACCTAAACCCAATATCAATGGAGTAATCATCATCTGTATCATATCAATATACTAATTTCTGAATCACAATGCTAAATCAAAAAACTATCTTTCTTAATTCTTAACTCATAATTCTTAACTTCATCATTTTTCGTGTAAAATTACAAGTATTTGGCGAAAAATCAAAACTTTTGCTCCTTTTTTGTCATCTTTATCCGTAAAACCAATCTACGCATTTCCACATTCATGAACTTTTGCCATCGGCAGATTTGGAAAAACAATCGGGATTTGATAATTTTGCCATACAATCAAGTACAACAATAAAAAAACACTATTCAATATGGCAAGATTCAAGAGAATACTGCTGAAGCTCAGCGGTGAAAGCCTACAAGGCGAACAAGGATACGGTATCGACGTCAACCGACTCAACGACTACGCCCGTCAGATCAAGGAAGTGCACGACATGGGCGTGCAAATAGGCATCGTCATCGGAGGTGGAAACATCTTCAGAGGACTGAAGGGTGCCGGCGAGGGTATGGACCGAGTGAAGGGCGACCAAATGGGCATGCTGGCCACCGTCATCAACTCTTTGGCACTGAGCAGCGCACTATCAACCGCAGGATGTCCCAACAGAGTGCTCACTGCCATACGCATGGAGCCTATCGGGGAATTCTTCACCAAGTGGAAAGCCATCGACGCTATGGAGAACGGAGAGGTGGCTATCTTCTCCTGCGGAACGGGAAGCCCCTACTTCACCACCGATACGGGATCCTCACTCCGAGGCATAGAGATTGAGGCGGACGTGATGCTCAAAGGCACACGCGTGGATGGAGTCTATACAGCCGACCCGGAAAAAGACCCAACAGCAACCAAGTTCGAGGAAATCACATTCGACGAGATCTACAACCGCAACCTCAAGGTCATGGACCTCACTGCCACCACCATGTGCAAGACCAACCACCTGCCTATCTACGTCTTCAACATGGATGTCTATGGCAACCTCAAAAAGGTCATGGAAGGACAAAACATCGGTACACTCGTGCACGAGTAAAAACAAACCTCACTGCCCCCAGAGTCTCCTATAGACTCCTATAAATTCCTAAAATTTCCTATCCCCCCAAAAAAAGGAACGATGACCAGTCATCGCTCCTTTTTGTAAACGTCTCTCATGCAACTACATCTATTTAGCCGTGAATGATGTGACGGAAGATGTATTCGACACTGAGCCGCCTTTGTAAAAAACATCGCCGAAGGTGTCGGTATAACCTGTCGGGGCAGACGAACTGCGGACAAGCTTGTACGACCCGTTGGACGACATCGAGGCGGAACTGATCAACGAGCATTTGTTGCTGATGCTGGTCGGTATTTTCACGGTGAAGATGGTCGAGCCACTGGAGGTCTGAAGACTGACATAGTTGGAATAGGTGCCGGAGGTGTACCAATAGTAGCCCTGGGGAGCCGCCAACGTGGCACTGGCGTTGCTCTGCACACCGCCACCTGTGAACACCTCACCGCCTTTCAGGGAGATATAACTGTTGTTGTCGCAGTCCAAGCCTTCCTCGGGCGAACCTTTCGACGTCAGGGCTATGACCACACCACCGATGATGGTAATGGCACCGCTACGTCCGTAATTGCTATCGATGGCGTCGTTGCCGTTGGAGTAGCAATAGATGTTGGCACCGCCGCAATTGATGATGCCCTTGGCATTGATGCAGTCGTCGTAGCAGTTGGCGATAATGGTTCCACCATTCAGATACATGTTGGTCTTGCTCTCAAGTCCCTCGGCACCATCGGTCTTGGTGCTGATCGTCAACTCGCCACCATACATGTAAATGGCTCCCATGCACTTGATGGCCTTGGCTGAGGAGCCTGAGTCTTCACCCTGGCCACCGCCTGGGCCCCAGCCGCCACCGCCACCAGGGCCCCAGCCACCGCCGCCACCAGGACCGCCACCACCGCCAGGGCCTGCAGCGACAAACTCCGTGTCGCTACGGGTGTTGGCCTGAGCGGAATAGGAAGAGCCTGTGGTTGTGGCTGTGATGACAGGACCTGTGCCATCTGCATTGCCGATAATCAAAGTGGTATCGACCTTGATGCATTTAGAAGCGTCGCCCGAAGCATTGATTTTGATGGTGCCACCAAGCAAAGAGAGATTAGAGGCCTTAATACCTTTCGAGTCCAGTCCAGCGACTTTCATTTCCACTGTTCCACCCGAAACGGTCATCAGTCCGCCAACGTTCACATTATCCACGTCGGCGCCAGTCGTCTCAACGCTGAGAGTACCCTCCTCTATCAAAAATTTCCGTCCACCGAGATGGCATTGGCATTGCTCGAAGAGATGACGTTGAGCGTGCCGCCCTTTTGGTTGGTCGCTGTGGCACTCACGCCCTTGGCCTCTGAATTGGTCACGGTGATGTTGATGGTGCCATCGGTCTGTGTCAGAATCTGCTCGGCGCGGATACCATGACACTTGGTGGTGTCGCTGCCTTCCACGTAGTTGCCGCCACTGACGGTCAATGTCACATTGGTGCCGTTGAAGTAGAGGAATCCACCGTTCTGCACGGGATCAGAGCTGCTTGACTTGTTGCCGTTGATACCCTTGCAGCCATTACCACTGACTGTTCCTGTGATGGTACCGCCATTGAAGAAACCGTAGTAATTGGTCCTGATGCCATTGCCAAGGTCCTCGGCACAAGTGAAGTTGATGGTGCCGTCGGTCATGGTGAAGGTGCTGTCGCACTTCAATCCCTTGCCATCCTTAGCCACAGTGAGGTCGAGCGAACCGCCCTTGATGTTGATCACACCATAGTCATCGGAATCCACGCAGTCACCGCCAACGTTCTTCACGGTCAAGGCACCGCCCTTCATCTCGAAGTAGTTGTTGTCGTTGTTCACTTTGCCCTTACCGCAGTGGATACCGTCGTTCACTGCCTTGAGAATATTGATGGCACCTGTCGATTTCTTGATCTCGAGGTATTCGCCAATCTTCATGCCGTGGTTGTAGTTACCAGTGACATTGAGTGTGCCACCGCCTTCAAACTCAGCATGGCCATCCACCACGAAGCAGGCTTTCTGAGAGCCCGTCGCAGCATCCACAAAACTGTTGGTGGTACCGTCCTCAAGGATGATGGCGATGCGCTTGCCGCAATCCACGTTGAGTGCTGCGCCAGTGGTGGAGGTGATGGAGCATCCGTTGAGGTCGAGGGTCAGTTTGTAGTCACCGACAATGGTCAGCGAACCGTTGGTGGTCGTTCCCGACACCTTGTAGGTGTATTCGGTAGAAGTGTTGGTGGAAGTGAGGGTCACGTGTGCACCGTTGATGCTTGAAGTCACGCCAGTCACTCCTGAACCCATAGTGACAGTAGCGGCAGTTCCGCTGTAGGCGACAAGGATCTCGTTCGTACCGGCATCTTCGTTAAAGGTGGGCTGTGCAAACACGATGCTATCCACGTCGGCGGTGTTGAATGTGCCGTTGGCTCCGATGGTCACAGTACTGCCATCTGCGGAGAAGGTGATGTCTCCCGCGCTGGAAATGGCTATCGTCTGATAACTCTTGCCTTGGCAGACATACACGGTCTCCTGGGCATTGGCGGCCCATGCCGATACAAGCATGGCCGCAGTCAACAACATCTTTTTCATCATCTCTTCAGTATTTTAGTGGTGTTGTTGCCTATTTTCACCATGTACACTCCACTGGGGAGATTCGAGAGAGACACACGGCCGGTGCCATCAACGGTGGCTCTGCCTGCCAATGTGCCTGTGGCGGTGAAGACATCTACACGGGTGCCTTCGGACGCACTGACCTGAAGGGCGGTGCCATCGAAACGAACGGCCTGACCGGCTTGAACATCATTGATAGCGGTGGCTGAGGTCTCGAAATGAAGTTTGCTGACGTCGCTCATCGCATAGGTCGATGAACTGCCGTCGGTGGTCGTGATGACCACATTGGTGCCTGAGAAGGTGATCTTCTGCAGACCCGACACTGCCCATGAGGTCTCATCGCCTGAGGCGGCGTTGAGCCAGAGGTAGAAGTCGGTGGCGCTGGCCGTGAGACTGCTCACCAAGGCCAAGGTTAAAGACAAAAGAATCTTTTTCATCTTGTAAGTGTTGAGTTGATAGTATTGAATATGTTTAGAATTTATGCGTGTAGCCAAGGCCGATGTAGTGGCCGTTGGGGTCTTCCTCATCGTTCTCGTGCTTGTAGCGGTAGAAGAACTCAAGGTCGTCTTTCTTGCCCAAAGAGAGTTCAGAACCAATGGTGAACTTCCAGCGGTTGTTCGTATAGTTCAGACCGCAACCGTACTCCACGTCGAAGAAGGGGTTGAGCGGGCAGTTGCGGATGTTGTAGGACACACCCAGACGCGACTTCAACATCACGCGGTCCTTGCCTGTATAGGTCTTGATCCTCATGCTATCGACCGTTTCCTTCAGACTGAGGTTGTCATCGTCGTCCAAACGGTATTTCTCACGATAGACCCTGCGGTCGGCGTCTTTTTTATAATAATGAGAGTATTGCACAATCTCAACCCATGAGAACGACCAACGCTTGTTGGGCTCATACTTCAGTCCGAGACTGACACTGTAGCGGTCGCGCTGACGCCAATGGCGGTTGGTGTAGTTGTAGCCTACGTTGTAGCCTTTGTAAATGGGGTCTATGCCGCTCTTGCCATCATATTCCTCCTCTTCCACCTCATAGAACATGCCGTTGTCATCTGCGTTGTAGTAGGTGTACTTGGGCTCGTACTGGGCTGTGTCGCACTCGGCAAGGTTCTGCACCCACAGGTGGCTGTACTCCAGACCACCCGTCAAGGTCCACTTCTTGTGGTCGATGAGTTTATACTTCAAGCCTACACTCAAGCTATAGCGCTCTGCACGCTTGGTATGGTCCTGGGTGCGGAAGTTGCCTTCCACGTTGAGAGTCATGCGCTTGTTCAGGAACTTCTTCTGACCTTGTAGAGAGAGGTCGAAACCGAAGTCGTCGCTTTGGGCAAAAACACCCTGCGACACGATAAGCAGCAACAGGGCCATGATATGTCTTATCCCTTTCATCGTTCTATCTTGCTTACTCTTAATTTCTTAACTCTTAATTTCTTAACTCTTAATTCTTAACTCTTAACTCTTAATTCTTAACTCTTAACTCAAAAAGCCTACTCGTATGTCTTGGGCATCTTGAACTCGGAGTTGTCGTCGCCATCGGCACTGTCGTTGTAGTAGATCTTAATCAAGGCCATGTCCTTGAGGAAGTCGATGGAACCGATATCCACGCGTGTGATATTCAGTCCTGTGCGACGCTTGAGGTCAGCAATCAACTCGTCATGCTTCTCAGGCACAATCAAGTCTATTTTGTCGTAGCGTATATACTTATAAGCCAGACCTTTCACCCAGTTCACCTTCTCTGCCAAGTAGAGGATAATGACGAAAATCAAGTCGGTGCAGATAATTTCCACAATGGAGAAACACCAAGCATTCACAATGTAGGGGTCGCCACGAGTCACACCTGTGTCCCAGGCCAAACCATTGATGGCAGCCAAAGCGATCACGATGAAGATGTAGGTCATCTCGCGGATGGGCACTGACTCAGTACGGTAGCGCATAATGCAGAAGACGGCGAAAAGACCCATCGCAATACCCGTCTTCAACTTGGCGTCGCCCATCAAGTGGATGAGCATGAAGATGGCAAAGCCAAGCATCAGGTAAGTGAAGAAGAAGTCGCGGCGACGGCTCTTGGGAAAATAAAAAGAACGAGCCACGATGAAGATGAAGATGGTGTTCACCACCAGTCGGCCCAACAGGTCAACAATCTGCCCTGTGCCGAACGACATTGTCAAAATACTGTTTTCCATTTATCTTATTGCTTTTTGTTTTTTTCCTTAATCATCAATCTCCCATATCTATAGCGTCTATAATATCTATAGCGTCTATAATATCTATATCATCTATAATATCTATAGCGTCTATAAAATCTATATCATCTATCTTTCTTAATTCTTAACTCTTAACTCTTATGAACCTGCTCACATACCTCACACGCTCCTTGAAGTTGTTGTGCTTGATGCCGGGGTTAGTCAGCACGGTGCCTATGCAATACTTGCTGAAGCCTGAAGGATGAATATGAAGGTCGCGAAGGAGATTGCAGATGGGAGAGAACACATTGCCGTCGCGTTTCAACTCGATAATCACCAACTCGCCCGTATTGCTTTCCTGGCCTGTCTCATAGTTGTGGAACTGAACATTGAAATCTATCGTCAGACGCTCGGTCTTGCCATAATTCACCAACGTCACACGGTCGAACTCGTTCTGAACCATCTGCTCCAGGTCGTCCAACTCAAAAAGGGCATGCTTGGCAACAAAATCACGAGTGCCTTCCTCATCACGGAAAGTGTCGAGACCGCCCACACGCACGCGTTTCTTCTTCGTGCGACCATGATTGTTCTTGTTCTTCACCTCCAGAAAAGTCAAATCGCCGGAACTGAGATAAGTACGAACGCGAACCTTCTTGCGGTTGCAATGACCGCTGTGGTGCTGCATGTACATGGCATGAGAAGGGGTGTCGAAATAAGTGGTGCGATAGGGGGAAATCAAATCACCGTTGGTCTCCTGAACATAATACTTGCCGTGGACCAACTGAAGCAACTGGCACAGCTTCTTCTTGGTGGTCACATACTTCGTGTCAAGACGATTCATCAACTTGATCGACGACATCTCGTCCAAAGTGATGGTCTTGAGCAACCTGAGCTGTTCCAGAATTTTAGCGTCAGAACTATTCATTGTTCATGTCGTTAAGTGGTTAATCGCAGACGAACTACTGACAGAACTCACATATCGCCTGTCAGCACACAAACCATAGGGCCAGTGCCGCCTTGATATCAGTTAAAAGTTAAAGTCAGTCAGTTTATTGCGTTTTGAAGTGCAAATATAGCACTTTTCAACTACTTATTCTTATTTTTCAACAAATAATAACAAAAAAACAAAAAAACAAATCTACAATGTCGCTTCATTTCTTATATCAATACCCAATCAGACACATCTGATGTGAGTGCATCCTTACAACAACACAACAAGCAAAATTTCACATTTTTCACAACTTTGTGATTCACAAGCTTGTGAAATTTACTACGACCTCGGCAGCACTTCAAACATGGTCCGCCTTCGCAATGCGCTGATAGAACGCGATATCATCTTCTCCGAAATGAACAAACTCTACATCACAGACCCGGTCTTCACACTCTGGTTCAGAAGACGATTCTGCTGAAAAAAATTTATAATTGTGAATTGATATTTTTCAGAATTCAATTTTTAGATAAGCTGTGCCCTTAATCGTCTTGTTGTCAAAATGTGTTTTAGCACCCTGCGGTCCTTCCTCTTCGGCGCGTGAGAACTTGGTGCCTACGGCGGGAATGCATGACAGTAACGATAACTGCCCGTCGGGGAAGATGGGGTCAACGTTGACTGATTTGTGTTTAGGCTTTTCGGGCGTGAACAGGTGTAGGAACACATCGTCGGTGGCAGAGAGGAGCATCAGCTGCTGAGTGCGGCCGTGCAACTGCATCGCAGTGAAATGAGCGTAATAGCCCTTGAACTCAGGATATTCCCACGTCTGGCCTGTGATGGTGTTGTTGTAAGTCTTCTCATGAATGTCGAAGGTCACGCCTTTAAGTCGGTTCTTCCATACGCGGTAAGGACCGTCGGCCAACAGTGTGGCGCCCGTGACATCAGCCTCGGGATAGTTGAAGGTGATGCCTGCCACATCGTAGTCGCCGTCGAGGATATAGGTATAGTCCAGTCGCAGCCATCCGCCCGCGAGAGCCGTCCATTGCAGCGTGGCCTGTGTGCTGTCGATGCCGACGAAACGGGGCTTCAGCATGGCCTTTATGGCATCAATGGCGGCTATGGCCTTCTTGCCTTTGAGCGCTTTCTGCTTCTTCGGCAAGAGGCGCGCCGTCATTTGTTGCGCTTTGGTGATGGGCCAAGTCCAGGTGCAGACCTCGTGACCGTCCAGCCCTGAGGCTGTGAGCGCGAGGACGTCACTGTCGCGCCAGTCAGGAGGCAGGTCGATGGTGAGCCGCCCACCCTCTGTCCATGGAGCCAAATCGGGCGACATCACGCTGAACATACGCTGCTGCACCTGACCGGCATCCAAGGGAGCAGGATAGCATGAAAGGGTGGCGGTGAAACGGCAGTCGCGCAGGTTGGTGAAATGATAGCGGTTACTGACGGTGAGCGATCCGTTGAAGTGGTCGAAATCAGGTTTCTCTACATGGATGGGCGACCACACCTCTTTAATCGTGAAGAAAGAGCCTTCTTTCTCATGGTGCGGTCCAAGGATACCATCGGGTGCTTTGTCGTTGAACACATCGATACTGTCATTCAGGTCATGACGCACCACACCTTCATCGGCAAAGTCCCAAAGGAACTGTCCGGCAGCCGTTGGTGTCGAGCGCACCATCTCCCAATAGTCCTCCAGGCCAGCTCCGTGGCCGCCGTCGTGGAGGCCATGCAAGCTTTCGGTAGGCATATAAACCACATCGCCAAGAGTAGCGCGTTCGCGAGCAGGCTGATAGCGAGGATAATGGTGGGTGTCAACGCCGTCGTAGCGCGACCAAGGCTCCACCACATGACGCTGCTGAATGTCGAGACGTTTGTACCAAGGGCGTGCCGCTTTCGGGAAACCGCCTTCATTGCCGTTGCTCCAAATGACGATGCAGGGATGGTTTACATCACGCTGGATCATCTCGTGAGCGAGACGGACGGAGGTGGTGTCGTCGTAAGCGCTCTGCCAACCTGCCAGTTCATCGATGACATAAAGGCCGAGCGAGTCACACGCGTCCAAAAAGTATTGGTCGGGCGGATAATGACTCATGCGCACAGCGTTCATGTTCATCTCCTTGATGAGATTGACATCATCAATAGCAAGTGCCTTGCTGATGGTGCGCCCGCTTTCAGGCCAGAAAGTGTGACGACAGACGCCTTTGAACTTTACTTTGACACCGTTGACATAGAAGCCGTCGCACTGGCGCAACTCAATGGTGCGGAAGCCGAATAGCTTGTTGTACGTATGTACAGGACGGCCGTCTTCATAAAGCGTGAACCGAGCCGTATATAAATGAGGTGTCTCTGAAGTCCAAGCTTTTGGAGAGCTGATATTGAGTGAAAGCCGTGTGCTATCGGACTGAAGGTTGGCGCGCTGACTCTGTCCGATTACGCGACCTTGGTCGTCAACGATGGCAACATCGGCTGTAAGCTGTTTACTGTCAGGCGCATCAGTCCATATATCGGCCCGCCACTCACCTGTATGACGGGCGTCAATGGCAACATGGTCGATAAACGCATTGGGCTGCGCCTCTAAGTAAACAGGTCGGAAAATGCCGCCGAAGATCCAGTAATCGGCACGACGTTCGGCCTCGTTGACACTTTTATTGGCAGACTCCTTACTGACGGTCACCTCCAACTGATTGACCTGTCGCCTGTTCACCAACCGGGTAATGTCGTATTTGAAGCGGTAGAAAGCTCCCTGATGAACGGATCCTGCCAACTGCCCGTTGACACGAACCTCGGCATCGGTCATCACACCCTCGAAGACGATGAATATCCGCTTGTCAATCCACTGCTGCGGTAGGGTGAAACGGGTTCGATAAATGCCTTGCTCGTGATGGAACGGACGGTCGTGACCATAGTTGTAGTGACCGAAGCCCTCCTGTTCCCAGCATGACGGTACGCCAATGGTAGTCCATTGTCCGCTGCGGGCACCGTCTGTGCAATAGAACTGCCACGCTACTTGGTGGTCCTTATCGGTACCAGACAGATAAAGAGTCTCTGTGGTACGTAAGTCTTGCCCCAAAGCCTTCTGTTTAAGAATGGCAGGCAAGCTGATGAACAAAATGACAAGCAAGGTTATCTTTTTCATATAGCTTACTTTTATGGTAATATAACGTGAGTTCGATGTAAGAAAAGTGTTCTAAAAGTTGTAGGAGTGGAGTTTTTTTATAACGTTGTAGTTGAAAATCAAATTGTTATATCAAAACCCCACTCCTATGACAAGTGCAA